>JBPCRG010000019.1:0-12645 GCA_050997095.1 Thermomicrobiales bacterium
ATGCAGAGAGACGCGCGTCACGGTTTCGGGCCGCAGGTGTAGATAGTGACATCGACCGGGGCGTCGGCCGTGACGACCAGATGGTCCTCCGCGTCGAAGGCTTTGGAGTCGGCGAAGCAAAGGTCGACTCCCGGCGGCTCGCTCAAGGCGTAGGCGCCCGGCGGGACGGCGAAGGTCGCGACGCCGTCCTTGCCGCTGGTCTGCGTGATCGCCTTGCCGGATCCGCCGACGGGGGAGAGCGTCAGCGATCCGCCGCCCGGGTCGGCCACGCACGACGCGGGATTCGCCGTCCTGCCCGGACACCGCTGGACGGCGATCCTCACCGTCGCCATCGGCAGCGGTTTCGGCGGCACGTCGTACCACGAGCAGGTCAGCTGCTCCCCCGCCTCCACCATGAGCGCGACCTCGCCGGCGGGACCGGCGAAGGCATAGGGGAAGAGGGGGGCGCCGACGGACGGACGGCGGTCGCTCGTGCATCCGGCGAGGAAGGCGAACGCGTTGCCGGGCCCGGCCGTCCCGTCCTCCCGGAGCACGAAGGATCCGGGATCCAGTTTCCCGAACCGGACGGTTCCTTTCCCGTCGTCTCCGGTAACGCGGCGCGTCTGGACGCCCCTACGGCCGATCATCGTGAACGGGACGCCGTCCGCCGACTTCGCGCAGTCCTTGGCGGGGTCGGCGCCCGCGTCGAACGGATCGCAGTCCGCGTTGCAGACGTGGAGGACGATCGTCAGGCTGGCCGGCTCGGTCGCGGCCGCGGTGGGCGCGCCCAACGCGGGAGGGGTCGGGGTGGGGGAAGGGGTCGGGGTCGGTTTCGCGACCGGGAACGCGTACCAATGGCAATACTCGACCGACTCGGCCGCGAGCTCTCGGGAGATCCCGTTCCCCCCGATGATCGGGACTTCGACGGGCACGACCTGGGAGAGGTCGGGGTGGGCCCGGTCCACCGTGCCGCAAAAGACGTGAATCCGGTCGTAGGCCGCCGGAATCGCCGCGGTGACCGCGACCTGCCCGGCCTGGATGTCGCGCCATACTGCGGTTCCGCCGACGTCCGTCGTCTCGGCCATCGGGACGGCGCCGTCGAGACTGAGGGAGACCGGGATTCCCGTCAGGTTCTCTCGACACGCGATGTAGGCGTCGATCGTCGCGCCGATCCCGTCGAACCCGTCGGGGCAGCCGGTGAGGCTCAGGGCGAACGAGGCGGTGGCCGCCTTGGCGATGTTGAACCAATTGCATTTGAGCGAGAGGCCTTGGTCAAGCCGATAGGCGATCGACCCATCGCCGGCGACGCCCACCTCTGCGACGGCGATGCCCACCGAGTCGTCCTGACCGTTCGGGTAGGCGCCGCAAAAGACGCGGGAGGCGGCATAGCCGTCGGGCATCGTCTCCGACAACGCGTACTGGCCGGCGCCCTGGCGATCCCAGCGGACGGCGCCGCTGGCATCGGTCTGAGCGGCGCCACCCCCTTGGCCGCCGGACGGGGTGAGCGCGAAGCCCACGCCGGTGAGGGAGGTCGGGCACGAGTCGATGAGCTGGTCGAGGCTGCCGTCGCGTGCGGATGCAGGGCAGCCGGACGCGTACACGACGACCGACGCCCGCGCCTCGGCGGGTCGGAAGTTGTACCAGTCGCAATCGAGGCTCTCCCCCGGCTGCAGATCCCAGCCGGCGGTTCCCGCGCCGGTCTCCTTTTCGGCGTAGCCGCCCGCCGTTCCCGCGCCCGGGTTGGAGACCGCGCAGAACGCGCGGACCGTCACCCCGTCCGGCAGTCCCTCGGCCGCGGTCGTCAATCCGGCCGGCACGCCCTGGAACCCCACGCCGTCGGAGACGACCGCCGTCGTGAACTGGCTCGTCGACGCGCCGGTCGAGTCGGTCAGGGTGAATTGGAGGCCGGTGGTCGGGGTGGCGCAGGCCGCGGCGAGGTCGGCGAATCCGAGGCCCGCGCCATCGAAGCCCTCCGCGCAGGAATAGGCATGGATGGTGACCGAGACGCTCTCGGCCGCGGCCACCGGGCGGGGAGCCGGGACGGGCGCAAGGGTGACCGCGCCGATCAGGAGCGTCGCGAGCGCGCGACGGGCGGAACGTGCCAAGGCGGCGGCGGTCATCTGCGGACCCCTTCCCGAAGGTGGCGGAAGCATTCATTGTCCCCTGGAGTCGTCGCCCATCCCACCGCAATCGCATCGTGTCGTCGGATCGGGCCAAGGAGGCATAGGACGACGCAGATCGGCTCCGGCCGACGTCCGTTGACCGAGCGGGTGCCTTCGGGCTCCCGCAGCCCTGCACGTCGGCCGAATGGAGACCTCGCGCTTGACTGTCGAGAAGATCTCCCGACGTCGGATCGGGCCGGTCGGTGAATCCGTTCACCCCGATCGCCGCGTACACCGAGGCATGAACGACGATTGCTCACACGAGGCGGCTTGGCGGCAGGCGCTCATCGACAGGCGAACCGGCCTCTCGCGCCGCTCCGTGCTCGCCGCGCTGGCGGCGACGCCGCTGGCCGCGGTGCTTCACGTCCGGCGGCAGTCGGCGCTGGCCGCCGATCGACCTGCGCAGTTCTCCTACCCGATGGCGCTGCCCGGACGGGCGCCCGGCGACGGCTACTACGTGCGGCACGGCTACGCGACGGAGAATGTCCGCTTTTACCCCGGCCTCTGGCACACCGGCGAGAACTGGTTCGCGCTGAACGACGCGACCGCCGGGCATCCGGTCGTGGCGGTCTCCGACGGCGTCGTGCTCTACGGCGACTACGACTATCCGGGGCACGTGGTGATCGTGCAGCACGAGGTTGCGCTCTTCTCGATGTATGGCCATCTCGATTACGCGCTGGATGTCGCGCCCGGCGACGAGGTGAGGCGGGGAGACCGCCTGGGCACGGTGCTCGCCCGGAGCGACGACATCGCACGCAGCCATCTGCACGTCGAGATCCGCGACTTCTACACGCGGAACGACGTCAACGGCGACTCGCCCAGCTGGGGCTTCACCTGCGGCGTCGAGTGCCCGCCCGGCCCCGGCTATTGGCCGATCGACGCGCCGGACCACCCCTCGGCCGTCGGCTGGCGCAATTCGACGCACGTGATCGCCCGGCGGAACGCGCTCGCGGGGCTGGGCGGGGTGCGCGCGGTCGTGGCCGAGGGCGTGCCGGGGCCGCTTCCGCTCTGGTCCCGGCCGTCGGACCACCCGGATGCGAAACGGATCGGCGAGATCGACGCGCCTGCGGGGACCGCCTTCACGCTGAAGGCGATCGCGGGCGGCCGGGCGGAATCGACCGAGACCAGCTCGCTCGCCTACCGGCTCTGGTACCGGATCGAACTCGCGGACGGCTCGGCGGCGTGGACGCCGGCTTTGGTCGCCGACAGCCTCGAGACGGGCTCGGACGGACGGCCCGCGACGGTACGGTTCATCCTGCTGCCGCTGATCTGAGCCTCGACGCGGCGGGGGACGACGATGCCCGACCTGCCGACACATGACGACGGCCTTCAGGACAGTTCCTGAAGGCCGTCGTCTCGCGAATGTGGAATGGTCGAGTCGGCGCGGAGGGCAGAGCCCTCGCTCCGGCTGGGGTGTTAGGCGTCGCCGCCGGAGGTCGTCTGCACGTTGGTCGCGCGGAAGCGGGAGGGGTCGCGCGGGTCCGGGCCCGCCTCGAACGTCACGTCCTGGCCTTCGCGGAGATCCTCGAACTCTGTTCCGACCACGCTGGAGCGGTGGAAGAAGAGATCGTTGCCGTTGCTCGAACTCGACGCCTCTTTGATGAATCCGAAGCCTTTGTCGGCCCGGATCGAAGTGATGCGACCTGTCGCCATCGTGGTTGCTCCTGTGTGCTGTCGCCTGCCGCAGCGCAAGGTGCGCGCGGAATCTGCCGATCCGAACTCTAACCGACCTGCCGTCCGAAATCGATCGTCGCGATTCGGTGCGGGCGAGCCTGCCGAGAGACCGGCGGGAATGTGGGAACCCGAAGTGGGGCCCGTGACGGGGGCGGGCGGACCGCGCCGAGTGATCGGCGAACCCGCATCAATTAACCTCATGCGACTCTAACAAATGGTATAGTGTTCTGTCAATGATTGCCCTGTTAGAGTGCTGCCGTTAGAGGGGAGGGTGTCGCGGTGACCTCGATCCGGAGTCTGCGCCAACGACGCGGCTGGACGCAGTTCGAGCTGGCGTTGAAGGTCGGAGTCCAACCCCAGGCCGTCTACCTTTGGGAAAGCGGTCGGCGCACCCCTCAAGTCCCCCAGCTGCGCAGGCTCGGGGAGCTGTTCGAGATGTGCTCCGACGAGATCGATCTGGCGCCCGATCGAGCGGCGGCGAACGGCGGCGGGCACAGCCGGAGCGACGGCGCCTGACCGGAGCCCCCGGGCGCGGCGTCGGGATGATCCGGACCGCCGGGCAGTCGCAGTCGGACGGCGATCGAGGAGGATGCTCCGCAGTGGCCACGTGGTTCTCCCGAATCGCCAACCGCGTCGCGACCTGGTCCGGCAGCTACAAGGCCTTCGTCGGCGCGGCCGCGATCATCTTGATCTGGGCGGCGACGGGCCCCTTCTTCGCCTTCTCCAACACTTGGCAGCTGGTGATCAACACCGGGACGACGGTCGTCACCTTCCTGATGGTCTTCCTGATCCAGAACACGCAGAACCACGACGCCCGCGCCCTCCACCTCAAGCTCGACGAGCTGATCCGCGCGATCGAGGAGGCGGACGACGACATCATCCGCGCCGAGGAGGACACGGACGACGAGCTCGCCCAACTCAAAGCCCACTACCACAAACTCAGCGAGGACCACGCGGCGATCAAAGCCGAGCTGGCGCGCGCGTTGCGGGCGGATCGTGGGCAGTGAGCTTTGAGCCTTGGGTTTCGAGCCGTGAACGATCGTGAAGATTTCATGGAAGGGCAGGTACTGGCGGAGTGGATCACGCTGGGAGACGGGTCCCCTTTCCGCCGCATGGGGCCGCGCCGGTGCAGAAATTCTCAAAGAATCAATAGTTTGGTGAATATGAGGAAATATCATCAAAACTAGGCGAATCGGTGTATCCGGATCTTTGCCGAAGGGAGCGTCGAGCATGGTCCCGAATGCGAGTGCCGCAGGTTCCTCAGATCCGCGCCCGGACATCCTGCACGACACGCACCATTGGCTGCTGCTGCTCCGGAGCGCCCATTCGCAGGACGGCGGGGACCCCCACGGGCTTTTCGGGGTTCTGCACGGGTTGCGCTGCCTCGGGGCCCGGCTCACCGTCGGCGACGGGCAGTGGCGGATCGAGCGGGGCGAGATGGCTCCGGCGGAGTACCGCGCCTACCGCACCGATTTCCTCGCCCCCCGGGCCGCCGCCATCACGTCCCTCCTCGGCACCCAGGCGTCGTCCCCGACCCTCGTCCCCGCCTAGACTGGCTCCAGAGCCCAGAGCCCCGCGCCCAGAGCCCCGAGCCCAGAGCCCAGAGCCATCGGCCCCTGCTACACTCGCGCATCGGGCGAGCGCGGCCACGTCGGCTCAAAGCTCACGGCCCAAAGCTCATCGCTCACCGCTCACCGCTCACAAGCAAAGGCCGGACATGGGCGACTCCCCGCGGCATCCGCTCTCCTTCGGGATCGTGACCGGGCAGCATCAGCTCACCTGGCCGCAGCTGGTCGAGCAATGGCAGACCGCCGAGGAGCTCGGGTTCGACTCGGTCTGGCTCTTCGACCACTTCATGGCGCTCTACGCCGACCCCGACGGGCCGTGCCTGGAGGCGTCGACCCTGCTCGCCGCCTTGGCCCTGAAGACCGGCCGCATCCGCATCGGCGCCCTCGTCTACGGCAACACCCACCGCCATCCCGCGGTCTTCGCGAAAGAGATGGCGACGATCGACCACATCTCGGAGGGGCGGCTGACCATCGGCATCGGCACCGGCTGGAACGAGCGGGAGCACCGCGCCTATGCCCTGCCCTTCCCCTCCGCCGCCGACCGCGTGGCGATGCTCGACGAGTCGATCCAGATCATCCGCTCCCTCTTCACCGAACCGCGGACGACGTTCGCGGGGGAGCACTACCGGCTGGTCGATGCGCCCTTCGCGCCCAAACCGGTTCAGGAGCGGGTCCCGATCATGGTCGGCGGGGAGCGGCCGAAGATGCTGCGGCTCGTCGCCGAGCACGCGGACCTCTGGGATTCGGGACGGACGGCGGAGGGCCTGCGCGAGGGGGTGGCCGCGATCGCGGCGACCTGCGCCGAGATCGGCCGCGACCCGGGCGGGATCGTCTGCTCGGTCTCGATGGGCGCCGGCAAACTGGAGGACGAGCGCGGCTTCGCCGACCTCGTCCGCTCCTACCGGGCCGCGGGCGCCAGCCAGCTGCTCTTCGACGGACCGTTGAGCGCGACCGGCCGCGCCTCCGCCGCCCGCATCGCCCGCGACCAGATCCCCGCCCTGCGCGCCGAGCTCGCCTGACCGGCCGGTAGTCACCGGCCGTCCCGGGCCGCGGGCAGCGGGGTATCCTTGCCGCATAAGCACGCACGAGCCGGCTGGCGGGCCGATCCGCCTGGTGACCTTCGACCTGTACGACACGCTGATCGAACTCGTCCCCCGCCGCTGGGAGCGCCTCGCCGCCGCGCTCGCCAGACTCGGCGTGGAGGCGGACGCCGACGCTTTGCGGACGGCGGACCTGCGGGCCGAGGATTTCTACACCGAGGAGAACACGATCCGGCCGATCCGCGACCGGTCCGGCGCCGAGCGGGAAGCGTTCCGCCTGACGTAGATGGAGCGCCGGCTGGCCGCCGCCGGCGGGCCCGCCGATCCCGTTTCGACCCGCGCCGCGCGGGAGGCGTACCTCGCGGAGTTCGAGACGCCTGCGGTCGAGGACGGCGGCGGATCCGGGTACCGGACCTTCCCGGACGTCGTGCCCGCGATGCGGCGGCTGCGCGCGGCGGGGATCCTGACCGCGGTGGTGTCCAACGCCGACGACGACGTGACCGCGCTCTGCACCCGCCTGGCCTTCGCCCACGAGATGGACCTGATCGTCACCTCCGCGATCGTCGGCTGGGAGAAGCCGGACGCGCGCACCTTCCGCGCCGCGCTCGACCCGTTGGGGGTGGACGCCACCGCCGCGCTGCACATCGGCGACCAGCCGCGCTCCGACGTCGTCGGCGCGCTGGCGGCCGGGATGCGCGCGGCCCTGATCGACCGGTATGCCCGGCACGCGCATGCCGACCACGACGTGCCGGTCTTCCGGGGTCTGGATGCGCTGGTGGAGCATGTGCTGGGCGACGGGTCCCGAATTCCGGCTTGACGGACGCCCGTCCGGCAAACGCTCTTCCAAATGAAGGAACTGGCCGATGGAGAGGCATGACGCGCCGTTGATGGCGCCGCTGGTGGCGGTGAGCGTGGGCGAGCCGGCGCCGCTGGGGACGCACCGCGGGAGGCCGGTGACGAGCGGCTTCCGCAAGCGGCCGGCGACGGAGGCCGTGCTCCGCCTGACCGCGCTCAACCTGGCGGGCGACCGGCAGGCCGATCTCAGCGTGCACGGCGGACCGGAGAAGGCAGTCTACGCCTACTCGGCCGACCATTTCTTCGGGTGGCGCGCCCAGCTCGGCGTGGAGGTCGGGCCCGCCTATTTCGGCGAGAACCTGACCGTCTCCGGGTGGACCGAGACCGACGCCCGGATCGGCGACGTCTGGGCCTGGGGCGACGCGCGCCTGCAGGTCTGCCAGCCGCGGTGGCCCTGCTATAAGCTGGCGATCGCGAGCGGGCTGCCGAAGATCGGCAAGCTGATGCTGGCCAACGGTTGGACCGGCTGGTACTTCCGCGTGCTGCAGGTCGGCGATGTGCCGGTCGCCGGGCCGATCGAGGTCGTCGAGCGCGGCCCCTGCGACTGCACGGTCCACGACGCCCATCTCGCGATGCTCCCGAACGCCGACCCCGCCCTCGTCGCCCGGATCGCGGCGAACCCCGCGCTGGCCGCGAGTTGGCGGGACGGGTTGCGGTAAGGTCGATCCGACGTGACCGGCTTCATCCATCCCCTGGAAAAGACAACGGCGACGGCGACGCCGCCTTTGGTCCCGAGCGCAACGTTGTCCCCGTGAAGGGCGTTGGCCAACGTTGTCAGCCGTTCGATCGTGGAAGTTGAATGCGGCCGTTCTGCCGGACGATCCGACCATTGGCGTCGGCGAGCTGGACCATGCCGCGGAGACGGAGGGCGATGTCGGGTGCGGTGCGCTGGTACCCGAGAAATCGCGCCGACTGCTGGATCAGTTCGTCCTCGGTCAACGACATCGCGCTGGTCAGAATCATCGCAAAGGCCGCGAGCAGCTCCTCGCCTGGCACGTGACCGATCTCGCGGGTGACGCCGTCCGCAGCCGCGCCGCGGACGACGACATCTCGTTGACCGGGAAGCCAGACGAATTGGCCGCGCTGCTCGACCAGCCCATCGCGGACGGCCGATGCGAGCGCCGACGCGAGACGGGGCCCGATTCGCGAGCCGATGCGATGTATGCCCCAACACGCCGCGATTCTGCGGGCAAGCAGGGCCTCGTGAATGGGCGCCTCCACCGCGACGCAGGCGACCGCAGCCCTGACGATGGCGCCGGTTGGAGCCGAGGCGAGATCGCCGACCCCGAATCCCTTCAAATCCGCTTCCTGATACGGCGCTAAGAAAGGAACGAGAGGCCTGACCACGATCGCAGGTGTCCGTGTCGGGATGGGATCGCTTTCCGACGGCGCGATCGGCGAAGTGAATTCTCCAGCGTCATGCACGGTTGGGAACGCGGCTGCGGGCTGATCCCTGCAGACTGCCCGCACTTCTTCGATATGGGCGATCAGCTTGTCGAGCTCGCGGTCGGGATGTCTGATCCAATCGGTCGACCAGATCCGATGGAACGTCCACCCCAACCCTTCCAGAATTTCCTGGCGGAGACGGTCGCGGTCGCGAGCGGTTTTGGCCGAGTGGTAGGCGGCCCCGTCGCACTCGATCCCGAGCAGGTATCGGCCCGGCTGATCGGGATCGACGATCGCCAGTTCGATCCGGAAGCGGGAGACGCCGACTTGGCGCCGGACGATGTAGCCAGCCCGCTCCAACGCCTCCCCGACCTCCTCCTCGAACGGCGATTCGTAGAAGCCATCGTCGCCGGACGTCTCCGCGGCCAGAGCGGTAGGTCCCCGTTCGGCGAAGTCGAGATAGAGCTTGAGAAGACGCACGCCCCGGCTTTGGTTGCGTGAGAGGTCGATATCTCCCGACGTGATCGAGGAGACGACGACGATCTGGTTCTTGGCGCGAGTGACGAGCACGTTGAGACGCCGTTCGCCGCCGTCTTGGTTGATTGGGCCGAAATTGTGGGAGAGCCGACCTTCCGCGGTTTTGCCATAGCCGATGCTGATCATGATCACGTCACGCTCATCGCCCTGTACCTGCTCCAGCGCCTTGACGAAGAACGGCTCCGGCTTATCGGACTGGAAGAAGGCTTCCGCTCGCCGGTCGAGCGCGCGCAGATTGTCGATCTCCTCGTCGAGCACGTCGCGCTGATTGACACCCAGCGCCACGACCCCGAGCGACTCGCCGGGGCGCGTCCGTGCATGCAGCATGACCAGTTCGGCGACCCGCCGGGCCTCTCGTCGATTGATGCGTATCTTCCTGCGGGACAGTCCGTCCTTGGCGTCCTCGTAGAGCCCGTCTGACACGTACTCCAAGCGGACGCCCCGATCGGGCAGGGGTTTGGCCGATGGGGAAGGAAATGTGATCAGACGGTCCTCATAGATGCGGAGGTTGGAGAAGGCGATGAGGTCTTCATGGCGGCTGCGGTAGTGCCAGGAGAGGAAGGTGTCCTGCATGCCCTTCGCTCGCAGCGCGTCCAAGATGCTGTCCAACGCGAGCGTGTCCTGTTCCTGTTCATCGTCGCTCACGTCATCGTGCCCGACGCGGTCAAAAAACGAGGATGGCGGCAACTGGTGCGGGTCGCCTGCGACGACAAGTTGCCGGCCGCGCATGATCGCGCCGATCGCGTCGTATGGACGGACTTGCGACGCCTCGTCGAAAAGCACGACATCGAAGGAGTATCGATCTGCCGGCAAAAAGTGGGCGACCGACAATGGACTCATCATGAGGCATGGCGCTAGGGTCTGGATCAAGTTTGGCGTGCGTTCGAAGAGCCATCGAAGCGGCTTGTGGGCGCGCCGCTTGTTGTACTCGTGACGAAGAATCCCCGGCTCGCCGATGCCATTGGGCCGCGCTGCGGAGCGCCTTCCTTCGGCCGTCCGTTGAATGCGCTGTGTCGCGGACCGGATCGATTCTCTGTCGAGTTCTTGAAAGCGGTCGATCATTGCTTGGCGGTCGACGCCGTGAAAGTCGGACAGTCGCGGATCGCCCTGCCGGACGAGGTCAAGCCAATGTGTCAAAACGAGCCTGCGAAATGCCGGGGCCCATTCGTCTGCCGGCACGTCGTGGTCGAGCAGTGCCGTCACGACGTGGCCGATTCCGGCCGCCTCGGCTTGCTCCACCGCCCTCCGCGCGCGGAACCAGGCGTCGAGCTCGTGCAGGTGGTCGCGTCGATCATCGGCCCACTGCGCGACGTTCAGGATCTCGGCCGCGACAAAGGGCCGCCCTCCCGCCTGGAGCGCTGTCGTCTGGAAGACCAGACCGAGCGCCGCAATGGAGCGATCGACGGCCGCCAGCAGTTGCGCCAACGCCTGTCGCAGGGGATCGATCCGTTCGACGACCGAAGGGGTGCAGAGTCGATTCACCACTGTCGGCGATGCCCCGGTGCGCGGGAGATGCGGGAGCACCGACGCGACGACCGCGATGGCTTCCGACGTTTTTCGCATCGCGGTCTGGTCCGGGAGGCCGTCCGTCCGAAGTGTCATCCCGAGGCCGGATTGGATCTCCCCCGCCCGTTCGGCGAACCAAGCTCGGCGGCCGCGCAGGTCCGCCGCCTTCTCCAGCGTCGCGAGTTCCTCCGGATGCGGACGCCGACGGCCGTCTTTGGCTAGGGTGCGAAGCTGGGCGCGATGGGTTCGGTGGCTGGAGGAGAAGAAACGTCCGAACGACCCACGCCTGTAGGAGGTGAGCACATCGGCCGTGGCAAGTTCCGTCAGTCCATCGCCGTAGACCGTTGAGAGGTCGTCGGTCACCGCCTGAGCCGCCACGGTCATCGCCAATGATTCATCGGCGAGGCCGCGAATGTGGCCAATTCGCTCGCTGTCGAACCAATCGGGCCGGAACGCACGCTCCTGCGACACGCCTCGAAGCAAATCGATGAGTTGGTGCGCCTGTGCCAATGTGGCGGGCCGGTCGAGCGTCAATTCATCCGCAAGCGTGCCGACGACCTGATGTACGTCGGCGAGCGTCGTGGCCAACGAGTTCAAGGCTGCTTTGAGCGACTGCTGCTCCGCAAGCGACAGGCTCGTGACGCTCACTCCCGCCCATGGATGGTCATTCCCCTGGATCAGCACATCGTGGACGCGCGTCACAGCGTCGATCTGCTGGAGCCAGGTGTCTAGGCGCTCCTCGGTGACGTGCTCGATGTCGGGCGGATCGACGTCAAGAAAGGGCATGTGCGAAAGTCTCGCGAGTTCACCGTGGACGTCGAACACCGTGCGTTGGAACGGAGCACGCGGTCCGTGCAGCGCGTCCACGTAGTCGTTCAATTGCGCACGGGTCTCCCCAAGCCGCCGGAGGCCGAGATCGTCGTCCGGAATGGCCGAGCGGACGCCCTCGCCTTGAAGCCGACGACCGAGCTCCTGGATGATCTCGCGTTTGCTCGCTTTTTGGCTGTGGAGCATCAAGGCGTAGTCGCCGAGGCCGTTCGCGGTCAACCGCCGGTGGACGACCTCGATCGCGGCGGCCTTCTCGCTGACGAACAGGACGGTTTTACCGGCCGCGATGCACTCGGCGATGATGTTGGCGATGGTCTGGCTCTTCCCGGTTCCGGGAGGGCCGTGGATGATCAGGTTCGCCCCGCGGACGGCGGCTTGGACGGCGCGTAGCTGGCTTGCGTCGGCATCGAGGATGGTGAAGGAATCCATCGGTTTGACTGCGCGATCCAACTGATCCTCGTCGGGGACGCCCTCCGGCAGCCCGCCGATCGACATGCCGTCGAGCGCGAGCGCCCGCACGATGTCGTGCCGGGCGGCGATGTCCTCGTGCACCTGCAGATCCTTGAACATGCGGAGTTTGTGGAATTGGAAGAGGCCGAGGTGGACGTGCTCAACGACTTCCCAGCCGGACTGCTTGGCGACGGTGGCGCGGACCTCGGCAAGAATGTCCGAAAGCGCGGTCGCCTCCTCGATCTCGACGGCCAGGGTGAGCCCGAAGTCGCGTTTCAGTTTTTCGACGAGGGTCGGGTTCAGCTCGGGACCGTCGTCGCCTGCGGCGATGCGGAAGCCGCCTTCGCGGGCGGTCTCCTCGATCTTGACCGGCATCAGCACGAGCGGCGCGGATCGGAAGGTGGCGTCATCCGGCTTCTCCCGCCAATGGAGCACCCCGAATGCCGCGAACAGGATGTTGATTCCCTGCTCCTGCTCGGACGCCCGCGGCTGCTTGAGAAGTCGCAGGGCGACGCGCTCGGAGTGTTCCTTGGGAAGCCCCGAGCGCACGACACCGGGTCTGGGCGGGCGCTGAGACATGACGACCGAGGAGGGAATGCGTGCATCGGGGACCGGGTCGCTGACGACACCATGGGTGGGCGGTATGGTTCCGTTCGAAGA
>JBPCRG010000054.1:0-4630 GCA_050997095.1 Thermomicrobiales bacterium
ATCCGGCACAGAGCAGAAAGTGTGCCCGGGGAAGTTGAGGGGGTGGGCCGCGGGCGTGCTCAGACAAAGCGGTGCGACCGCGGACGTGATCCCGCGGGTCCGCTCCCACGCGATTGAGTCGGAGTGCGAGGAGCCTTGACGCGCGCCGCCGAGCGGGGCGACAGTCCCGGTCTTGAAAAGGATGTGGTCGGTGGGGTCAGCCTTACCTGATTCTACATGCGCCAGAATGCCGAGGATGGCGATCGCCATGCGTCCCGCTTTCGTTGAAGAGGTTTCCGAACGTTGGACTCTTCAATGAATGCCGCATGGGAATCTCCTGTCGCCGTTTGACGCGGATGACGGGAGCGGATGTGCCGTTTCGGGACACATGCTCCATCGGAACAGCGCAGAAGTGTATCAGAATGGCCCCGGCGAGGATTGGAGGTTTGGCCTTGGGCTCAAAACAAGGCCGTCGAGGCGGGCACGTCCGCCGCCGCCGGCCCGGCCCCGTATAATCGACCCATCATTGCCATCCGCCAGCCGACGGCGAGCGCCGAGGAGACGACACGATGACCATCGCGCACCCCGGATCCGAATTGATGCAGATGGGCCAGATGGCGGGCAAGGGCCCGTTCCCGATGGCCGAGGTCGCGGTCATCCTGTCGCCGGCCGACGAGGTCGCCGTCGCCAAGCGCTCGCTGCTGCCGGGCTCGATCCTGACGCTGGCGGACGGCGGCACGCTGCGCGTCGCGAACATGATCCCGATGGGGCACAAGATCGCGCTGCGCGACGTGCCGATGGACGCCCCGGTCCACAAATACGGCCAGATCATCGGCTTCGCCACCCAGGAGATCACGGCGGGGCAGCACGTCCACACCCAGAACCTCTCGATCAAGAACCAGGGCAGCCTCACGCTCGACTACGCGTTCTCGCAGGACTACGCCCCGGTCGAGATGACGCCCGAGGCGGAGCGGCGGACGTTCATGGGCTTCCGCCGGGCCGACGGCCGGGTCGGCACCCGGAACTACGTCGCGATCCTGGCGTCGGTGAACTGCGCCTCCTCCGCGACGGTCGCGGTCGCCGACTACTTCAAGCAGCCGGGCGCGCTGGCCGACTTCCCCAACATCGACGGCGTGGTTCCCCTGCCGCACAAAGGCGGCTGCGGCGCGCACATCGGCTCCAAGGACCTGCACCTCTTTCAGCGCACGCTGGCCGGCATCGTCCAGCACCCGAACGTGGCCGCCTACGTGATCCTCAGCCTCGGCTGCGAGGTGAACCAGCCGGCCGACATGATCGAGTACACGGGTCTCGACAAGGACAAGCCGCTGGTGATCACGATCCAGCAGGACGGCGGGTTCCAGAAAACCGTCGAGAAGGGGATCGAGGCCGTCAAGGCGCTGCTGCCCCAGGCCGACGGATTCACCCGCGAGCCGGTCTCCGCCTCCGAGCTCGTGGTCGCCCTGCAGTGCGGCGGCTCCGACGGCTGGTCTGGCGTGACCGCGAACCCGGGCTTGGGCAAGGCCTGCGACATCATCGTCAAGCAGGGCGGCACCGTGGTGCTGGGCGAGACGACCGAGGTCTACGGGGCCGAGCATCTGCTGACCCGACGGACCAAAACCCCCGCGGTCGGGCAGAAGCTGATCGACATGATCCACTGGTGGGAGGAGTACACCGCCTACTTCGGCGGCAGCATCGACAACAACCCCGCCCCCGGCAACAAGCTCGGCGGCCTGACCACGATCTACGAGAAATCGCTGGGCGCGGCGGCGAAGGCGGGTTCGACGCCGTTGAACCAGGTCGTCGGCTACGCGGAGCGGGTGACCGAGCGGGGCTTCGTGCACATGGATTCGCCCGGCTACGACCCGGTCTCGACCACCGGCCAGGTCGCAGGCGGCTGCAACATCATCGCCTTCACGACCGGGCGCGGCTCGGCCTTCGGCTTCAAGCCGGCCCCCTCGATCAAGGTCGCGACCAACAGCGAGCTCTTCGCGAAGCAGGAGCCCGACATGGACATCAACGCCGGGCGGGTGCTGGACGGCATCTCTCTGGACCAGCTCGGGCAGGAGATCTTCGAGAAGATCCTGGCCGTCGCCTCCGGCGAGCAAAGCAAAAGCGAGGCGGCGGGCGTCGGCGAGGAGGAGTTCAACCCCTGGATCCTCGGCGCAATCCTGTAGGAGTGGGGTCCCCCAACCCCCCGGCCGCACCCAGAGGGTACCCGCCCCCGAACGTCGGGGGGAAGGGGGAGCAGCCACTTGTTTTGTAGGCCTGGATGACATGATCGGCACGGAGAACGTCACGCACATTCCTGAGGACATCGAGGACCGGCTGACGGGGTTCACGTCGCGGGTCGACGCGCTTGGCGTGCCGGTGCTCCGCGTCCCCGGCAGCGCCGAATTGGCGGAGTGGCTGCGCGACGAGGCGGCCGGGAAGGGTCTGGCGGGGATCGCGATGTCGAGCGAACTGCGCGACCAGGCGCCGGAGCTCGTCGCGCGGCTGGCGGAACTCGGAGTGGGCGTCGCCGTGCCCGAATCGGCGATCGACGCGCAGGACGCGGCGCTCGGCGTGAACATCGCCCGGATGGCGATCGTGGAGACGGGATCGACCCTGCTCGCGGAGGACTCGCTCGCCGCCCGCGCGATCGGGCTGCTGGCGCACACGAACGTCGTGGTCTGCCGCACGGGCGATCTGCGGCCGTCGCTCGTCGACGCCGCGGCGCTGCTCAAGGAGATGGCGCTGCGCCCCGGCGGATCGTACGGCTCCCTCGTCACCGGCCCGAGCCGGACCGCCGACATCGAGATGTCGCTGACCGTCGGCGTGCAGGGCCCGGCGAAACTGCTGGTCGTCTTCGTCGACGACTTGAGGTAGCGGATCCTTGGTCAAGATTCCGATTGTCAAGCAGGTCGAGGTCCGCCGTGCGCTGGAGCGCGCAGGCTTTCGGGCGGTCCATCAAACCGGGAGCCATGTCAAGATGGTTCGCGGCGATCTGTCCGTCACAGTTCAGCAGCACCGTGGCCGCGACATGCCGGCCGGCACCCTTCGGGCGATCCTCGAACAGGCCGAAATGACGATTGACGAGTTCAATGCATGGCTCAAGCCATGAATGGAGGGAGATTTGCGATGGCTCGTTACGCGGTAGTCCTCACACCGGACGTAGAGAGTGGCGGGTACACCGTCACCGTTCCGTCACTTCCGGGCTGCATCACGCACGGTGACGACGTAGATGAATCCTTGGAAATGGCGCGCGACGCGATCGCCTGCTATCTGGAGTTGCCGAATGAGGCGGCGGGGGTTGCGGACGATCGCGTCGAAGTCATCATGGCCACGGTGGACGTGGCGGTCCCGGCGTAGCCGCGATGCGCCCGCCTGTCGATACCATCGTCCGCGTCATGAACAGCCTCATTGCCGACCCATGTCTGGAGAAGTGCTTGCGATGAGGTCGTTCACAGTCGTCTTGACCCCGGATTACGAGAGCGGCGGATATACCGTCTCGGTCCCGGCCCTGCCGGGATGCATCACGGACGGCGAGTCGATCGAGATGGCCCTTTCCAGGGCGCAAGAGGCGATCGAGCTCTACCTCGAGGATGAGGACGAGCTCCTCCATCTGGAGCCGGCCTCGGGTCCGACGGTCGTCGTCGCAAGAGTCAGCGTCGCCTAGAGCGCGTCGTCCTCAAATTCCCTGAACGAGGGGAGGAGGGATGCCGGGCTCTGAACATAGTCGAAGGAGAACCAGGTTGGCGACGACAACGGCGACGGACGCGACGAGCACGCACGGCGGGCATGGGCACCCGGAGGAGCCGTTCGGGGAGCGGTACGACCGGGCGCTGCGCAACCCGCGGCTGGCCAAGAACGTGACCAGATACCAGCAGAACTGGCGGGTCAGCCGGGGCGCGGCGGTCGAGGAGATCGAGTTCGAACGGCTGCGCTCGGAGCTGAAGGCCGCGAAGACGAGCGTCACCGACCGGCTCGACGAGCATCTCGCGCAGTTCACCGAGATGGCCGAGCGGGCCGGGGCGACCGTGCACCACGCCGCCGACGCCGAGCAGGCGAACCGGATCGTGATCCAGATCTGCCGGGACCGCGGGATCGTCGAGGTCGTCAAGGCGAAGTCGATGGTCAGCGAGGAGATCGAGCTGAACCGGGAGCTGGGGCGCGCCGGGATCGACGCGATCGAGACCGACATCGGCGAGTGGATCGTGCAGAAGGCCGGTCAGCGACCGAGCCACATCGTCGGCCCCGCCCTGCACATGGGCCGGCAGGACGTCGGGGAACTGCTCAACAAGCTGGGCAAGCCCGTCTCGCCGGAGGACATCCCCGAGCAGGTGCGGACGATCCGCGACGAGATCCGGCCGCATTTCTTCAGCGCCGGGGCGGGGATGACGGGCGCCAACGCGCTGATCGCCGAAACCGGCACGGTGATGATCTGCACGAACGAGGGCAACGGCCGCGCCGCGTCATCCGTGCCGCCGGTCCACATCGTCCTCGCCGGGATCGAGAAGCTGCTGCCGACGTGGGACGACGTGGTCACCCACCAGCGCCTCCTCGGCCGCAGCGGGACGGGGCAGCGGATCACGGTCTACGCGAGCTTCATGACCGGGCCGACGCCGGGCCACGAGATGCACATCGTCCTCGTCGACAACGGCCGGCGGCGCAT
>JBPCRG010000063.1:0-2756 GCA_050997095.1 Thermomicrobiales bacterium
GGGGGAAGGGGGCTGGGGGGTTAGGGAGCAGCTCCTCCCGCCCTATGTCGCCGGGGTCGCCACCGGGGTGCCGCCGCCGGACGCGACGCCGGCTTCGACGGCGCGCTCCGCCTTGTCGAGGTTCTCCTTGCTGATCAGGATCGGGATCAGGAAGGTGTCATGCTGCGCCGGGTCCTTCTTGTCGCGCAGCTTGGCGATGAGGAGGTCGAGCGCGCCGGCCGCCTGGCCGCCGGGGAACTGCTCGACCGTCGCCGCCATCTTGCCGTCGCGGATCGCGACGAGCGCTTCGGGCAGCGCGTCGAACCCGATCACCGGGATCGAGAGGTTCGCGCCGGCGATCGCCTCGACCACGCCGAAGGCCATGTCGTCGTTCGCGCAGACGATCGCCTTCGGGCTCGGATTCGCCGAAAGCATCGATTCGGTCACCGTCAACGCGTCGGCGCGGGCGAAGTTGGCGGTCTGGTCTTGGACGATCTTGATCGTGGACTGCTTGTCGAGGATGTTGTGCAGGCCCTTGTGGCGGTCGATCGCCGGGCTGGCCCCGGGCTGGCCCTCGAGCTCGAAGATGTCTCCGCCGCCCGTCAGGATCTGGACGAGGTAGCTGCCCTGGGCTTCGCCGCCCTTGACGTTGTCGGCGCCGACGTGCGCGAGCGTCGTCGCTCCGGTCACGTTGCGGTCGACCGTGACGACTGGGATGCCGGCGTCGATGACCGCCTGGATCGCCGGCGCGAGCGCGTTCACGTCGTTCGGGCTGATCACGAGGCCGTTGATCTTCTGCGCAATCATCGCCTCAAGATCGGAGGACTGCTTGGTCGAGCTCGGCTTGCCGTTCTCTTGGCCGTCGAGCCGGATGAAGTCGATCCCGCCGATCTCCTTCGCATGAGCCTCCGCGAGGTCCATCATGTGGACGAAGAACGGGAAATTGAGGCCGGGGACGGAGAAGGCGATCTTCAGGTTGTCCGCCGCGCCCGCATAACGGGACGTGATCGGCATCGCCGCGCCGACCGCCGCGACGGCCGCCGCGCCCTTGACCAGCGACCGTCGCGAGATCTGCTTCTCGAAGAGTTCGTTCGACATGTCCGCTCCTCCTTGCAACCACACCGCGCCAAAAACCACATCGTTCTGGTCTTCGTCGGTGCCCACGATCATACAGAAGTGCCCGCGTTCACGCGACCCCCTCCCCAACCCCGCCGTGGAAGGCCGTCCATCGAAGGACAGGGGGTTGCTTCCCCTTCCCCCGAACTCGGAGGCGGGTACCCTCTGGGTGCGGCCGGGGGGATGGGGGGCCCTCACCGCCGCCGGCGCTTGATCGCCTGGTCGAGGTAGACGCTGAAGACGATGATCACGCCGATCACGATCGGCTGGTAGTACGAGTTCACGCCGAGGATCACCAGGCCGTTGTTCAGCACGCCGATCAGCAGCGCGCCGATCAGCGTCCCCAGCACCCCGCCCGCGCCGCCGAAGAGGCTCGTGCCGCCGATCACGACCGAGGCGATCGCCTGCAGCTCGTAACTCTGCCCGGCCACCTGCTCCGCCGAGTTCAGCCGCGACGTGAGCAGGAAGGCGGCGACGCCCGCGCAGAGGCCGCTGATCACGTAGACGCTGAGGGTCAGCGCCTTGGCGTTGAGGCCGGAGAGGCGCGCCGCCTCCGGGTTGCCTCCGAGCGCATAGAGCCAGCGTCCGTATTTCGTGTATCTCAGGATGACGTGCGCGACGGCGACGAAGGCGAGAAAGAAGATGACCGGCACCGGCACCTTGCCGATGTAGCCCTTCCCCCAGTAGGTGAAGTCTGGGGAGAAGGAGCTGATCGGCTGCCCGTTCGACCAGACCAGCATCGCCCCGCGCCAGATGCCCAGACCGCCGAGGGTCACGATGAACGCGGGCACCTCGAGATAGCCGATGAGCAGCCCATGGACCAGCCCGATCACGATCCCGATCCCCATCGCCGCCAGCGCGGCGTAGAGCACGTGGACGCCGCCGTCGTCCTTGACCCCGCCGGTGATCAGGCTGCGCGTGCCTTTCGCCGCCGACGCGCAGACCAGCCCGGCGAAGGCGAGCGTCGAGCCGACGGAGAGGTCGATGCCCGCGGTCAGGATCACGAAGGTCATGCCCACGGCGAGGATGCCGATGAACGAGACCTGACGGACGACGTTGAGCAGGTTGCGCTCCGTCCGGAATCCCGGTTCGAGGATCGAGAGGATGACCACGATCGTGAGCAGGAAGATGACCGGCGCGAACCGCCCGGCCAATTCGGCGACGTTGACCTGACGCTCCCCGCGTCCCGCGCTCGATTGGACCGGACTCGTGGCACCCATGTCGCTTCCACCTTCACTGTTGTCCCGAAACAGGGTCAAGACGGCTTCGGACGCCGACCGTCTCCGACGATCCGAGCCGGGCCGCGGGGTCCGGAGACCGCTCTACCCAGAGTTGGGATCGTGGCCGTCGTCCGGCGGGAGACGGCGCGTCGGCCGGAGACCCGACGCGCCAAGGATCACGGCCGCGCTACCCGGCGACGCCGCACCAGTCGACCATGAACTTGGCGAGCACCTTCGCGGCGGGAACCATGGTGGGCAGATCGAGCCACTCGTCCGCGGCGTGGGCGTTGCCGCCGGCCGCTCCGAAGCAGGTCGCGGGCACGCCCTCGAAGAGGTAGTAGCGCATGTCGTTCACCGCGGTCGCGATCCGGTCGGGGAACTCGCCGCCGACCACCGTGCGACTCGCGTCGCGGAGCACGCGGAGGAAGGGCTCGGCGGGGT
>JBPCRG010000074.1:0-5843 GCA_050997095.1 Thermomicrobiales bacterium
TTTGGGTCACGCGGGACTGGGAAGAATGTCGTATTCTCTTTTGGAAGGAGCGGACACAGCGAGGGCTCGAGCATTCGCCCAGGCCGTCGCCATGCTTTCGACCAAGGAACTCAGTCCGTTCTAGCGGATCCAGCCCGTGACGTGCTGGGTCGCCTGACTCTGCTGCCGCATATCCTTGCGCGCCTCGTCGGCGGTGGGATATCCGGAACCGGGGCGCAGAACGCCTGCGTAATAACGGTCGAATCGCCCGGAAGCGCCCGGCCCGCGGAAAGGATGGAAAAGACTGCGCAGCGTTTTCATGAGTGTCCTCCTACAGACGTCATCGATTAGTCACAAATATATCACACTATTGCGATAAATGCATAAACAGATTGTATACGCGCATAGGACTTCGGTCTGCTTCCAGACGGGAAGCGAATGGCCCGAGCAGGATTGCCTGCTCCGATAGAATGTCGAGAGGTTTCCCGACTGGCGACCCCCAGGCGCGTCGACGATCAACTCTCCGGATGGACCTGCACGCCGAGGAACCAGTCGAGAATCGACATCGAGATGACATAACTGGAGAGTCGTTTGTGATCATCCTCTTGAGCACGGAGCGGCTGATCCTGCGTCGATTCGCCGAAGACGACCTGAACGACCTCGTCGCCCTCAACGCCGATCCCGACGTCATGCGGTATCTCACCGGCGGCGCGCCGATCCTCCGGGAGGCGATCGAGCGCGTCCATCTGCCGCGGTATCTGGCCTCTTATGGGCAGTTCGAGGGGTACGGCACGTGGGCCGCGATCGAGAAGGGGACTGCCGACTTCCTCGGCTGGTTCCATTTCGGGCCGGAGCCGGGGCGGCCGGAGGACCAGCCCGAACTGGGGTACCGGCTGCGGCGATCGGCTTGGGGCAAAGGGTATGGCGCCGAGGGCTCCCGGGCGCTGATCGACAAGGGGTTCGAGGAACTCGGGGTGTCGCGGGTGACAGCCTCCACCTACCAGGACAATCGGGCGTCCCGCCGGGTC
This sequence comes from Thermomicrobiales bacterium, assembly GCA_050997095.1. Lineage (GTDB taxonomy): Bacteria > Chloroflexota > Chloroflexia > Thermomicrobiales > UBA6265 > JBPCRG01. The sequence continues at coordinate 1,008 of JBPCRG010000074.1, forward strand.
ATGGAGAAAGTGGGGATGCGGCTGGTCCGGACCTATCGTCCGTCGCCGCAAGAGGTGCGGGAGATGCTCGGCGGCGGCGACATCGTCGTTTTCGACGGAGACGAGGTGGAATACGCGATCACGAAACCGGAGTGGGAGCGGATGACCCGAAGCGGCGCCCGATCGCAGCCATTCCAGCGATGGCGGCGGAGACCCGCGCCACGGCCACCGGCGACGGGTCGGTCCCAGACCCGCGGTTTCACCCCGCGCGTCGGACCCGAAATCGACCGCTCATGACCGGTCCTCCCCGCGGGCGAGCAGACGGGACGTGCCGTGTCAGTCCCGGAAGACGCCTCGGTCCAGCGCAACCCGCGCATTCTGCACGTTGGACGACAGCACCCGCGCGATCTCCAGGCCGTCCATCCAGCCCGATCCCCCGATGCCCGCCTCCACCTCGATCACGTCCGGATGCCGACACGGATGCCCGTGTCGGTACTCCGTCGCGGCGACGGCGAATTCGCTGTGCCGCCCGACCGCCGTCAGCGGGCGGCGCATCGGCTCCAGGTGGTTCCGCTCGATCAGCAGCGTCCTGCCGTCGACGACGATGCGGAGGCGAAGATCCAGTTCACGGTACCGGTCCCGCTCGCCCGCGGCGATCCGCCCCGCGGTCACGATCTCCGTCATTGCGAAACGGGCGTCGCCGGCGAGGCGCACGCTCGTCCGCTGGCGGCACGCGCTCCCGGCGAACGAGATCAGCTCGCCCGGCAGGAATGCAAGCTCCCCGCCAGTTTCCACAGTCAGCACCGTCCGAACCTCCGCGAAGACTCCGGCGGGGCACGGGTAGATCTTCGCCGCCGACTGCCCGCGCACCAGCAGCCGCGCGCCCCGCTCGACCGTGATCTCGATCGCGAGGTCGTCTCCCGGCATCAGACCGGGACCGACCTGCTGGACGATCACCTGCGCCCGCTCCGGATCGCGGCGGCTCGGCGGACCGACCGCGAACGGGGCCGTCCGCGAAACATCAGCGAGGATCGTCCGGCCGCCGCAAAGCCGCGCCCGCAGCCGCAGACTCCCGGTCAGACCGCGGACGGCGGTCACCGCCATCGGATCGATGGCGTCTTCCGCGGTCTCACCGGTTCCCGGCATCCTTGCCGCCCCAAGCGGCCAACTGCGCGTCGACCCAGGCGACCACGGCGTCGACGCCCTCGTCGCCGCGCAAGTCGGTGAAGAGCGTGGGCAGGTCGCCGCGGCGGGCCAGGGCGTCCTGCGCCATCACCTCGAGCGACGCCCCGACGTACGGCGCCAGTTCGATCTTGTTCACGATCAGCAGATCCGAGCGCCCGGTGCCGGGGCCGCCTTTGCGCGGAATCTTGTCGCCCCCGGCGACGTCGATCACGAAGACGCTCGCGTCCGCCAGCTCGGGGCTGAAGGTGGCCGCCAGATTGTCGCCCCCGCTCTCGATCAGGATCAGGCGCAGATCGGGATGCGCCTCCTCCAGTTCGCGCACGGCGTCGAGATTGAGCGAGGCGTCCTCCCGGATCGCGGAGTGCGGGCACCCGCCCGTCTCGACCCCGACGATCCGCGCGGGCGGCAGCGCCTCATGCTTCAGCAGGAACTCGGCATCCTCCTTCGTGAAGATGTCGTTCGTGATCACCGCCATGCCGACGCGGTCGCGCAGCCGCTCGCACAGCCGCCAGACCAGCGCCGTCTTGCCCGAACCCACCGGCCCGCCGATCCCGATCCGCAGCGGCCGTCCGCCCGGCGCCGCGCCGACGAGACTGCGGCCGTGTCCGTGCTCATGGGTGTGGGTCTCGATCATGACCGCGCTCCTTCGGCTGGAATGGCTACGACGCGAACAACCGCCCGTCGAGCGTCCGCTGCCGGAACCCCGCGATGTCGGCCATCGGCTGATGGGCCCCGAAGTCGTCGAGGTCCAGCCTGCGGGCGGAATCCACGGCGGCCTCGACGGCAGGATGGATCGCGTCGATCAACCGCTGCGCCGCCGCCTGCCCGATCATCCCCAGCCGCACCGCGGCCGCGGTTTGGCCCTGCACGCCCATCGCGCCGAACGCCAGCGCCGCCGTCGTCTCGTCCACCCCGACCGCGTGCAGCGCGACCCCGAACGCGACCGCGTGGTGCCGCGGCGCGTCACCCTGCCGGACCGCGGCAGCGTAGAGATCGAGGAACGGATCGGAGAGCAGCGGCGCCGCCGACTCCAGAAACCGCCGACCCACCTTCCGGCTGGCGGCGCGGAACGCCTCCACCGGCTTGAGCGCGCTCGTCACGCCGTCCAGCGCAAGCAGCCGCGCCAGATCGCCATCCGCCGCCGCCCGGTGGGCCTGCACGACCGCGGGCAGTTCCACACCTGCCAGCCCCTCCTCCACCTGGGTCGTGATCGCGGCCAGCAGCTCCGCCTCTCCCCGCATCGGCGCCAGCCGCGTCAACCCCTCCAGCCCGTTCGAGAACGAGAAAGCCCCCGTCGGAAACCCCGAATCGCAGAGCTGCAGCAGCCGGAGCAGCCGGTTCGGAATCGGCTTTCGCTCCGAAGCATGATTCGTCATCCCCGGCGTGGCCGTGTCCGGGTGGGCCCGGATTGCCTCGCGCCGAGTTCGGGCTGCTCGGAGATCATGCGAATTCGTAGACGGGTGCGGTCGCGATCGGTGTCGCCGCCTCCCGCAGCAAGGACTCGATTCTGCGGATGGTCTCCGGCTTGAGCAGGACATCGCCGCACTCGGCGCAGACCTCCGCCGGGACGTGGTCGATGACGACGACCTGCCCGTTCTGCCGCACCGTATGGATGATCTCGCGCTCTTCGTAGACACCGGAACAGTCGCCGTACGTGCATTCCACGATCATTCGCTTTGCCTCCGACGGGTGGGCGTCGGCCACTTGGGCGGTGCCGGTTCGTAGACGGTGATGACGATCAGCAACGGTCGGGTCGTGGTGCAGACGATGTGTGCCGGCCGACCCGACGCCGTCGTGCCGAAAAGCAGGCAGCATCCCCCGCGCGGGTGCGCGGGATAGTGCTCAATGATCCTCCCGTTGCCGATTGCATGCAACACGTCGTCGATGGAGAATGATTCCTCCACCATTTCCTGATGCGCATGTTGCGTCACCCGGACGTCGTCACCTTGCGCCTGTCGGTGAATGACGGCGAGGACGGCGTCAAGACCATCGCCCTGTTCCGGCATGCCGCCGCCAGTCATGTGTCACGCTCGGCGCTGGAGCCGGTCATGCGCGGCCCCTTTTCAAAACAGGAAATACCGCCGCGCCATCGGCAGCTCGCCCGCCGGTTCGCCGACGAGCAGCTCGCCGTCGGCGCGGACCTCGTAGGTCTCCGGATCGACCTCGATCGCGGGCGTCGCGTCGTTGTGGATCAAGTCCTTCTTGCCGATCGTGCGCGTCCCCGCCACCGCGACCGCCCGCTTCCGCAGCCCGAGCCGGGCCGGGACGCCGGCGTCGAGCGCCGCCTGCGAGATGAACGTGACCGCCGTCTCCCCCGGCACGGCCGCCCCGAACATCGGCCGCGCCATCACCGGCTGCGGGGTGGGGATGCTCGCGTTCGGGTCGCCCATCGCGGCCCAGGAGATCATTCCGCCCTTCAGGACCAGCTCCGGCTTGACCCCGAAGAACATCGGCTTCCAGAGCACCAGATCGGCCAGCTTGCCGACCTCGATCGACCCGACCTCCGCCGCCAGCCCGTGCGCGATCGCGGGGTTGATCGTGTATTTCGCCAGGTAGCGCTTGATCCGCGCGTTGTCGCTGCGGGAGGAGTCGCCCGGCAGCGGGCCGCGCTGCCGCTTCATCTTGTCCGCCGCCTGCCAGGTGCGGATGATCGCCCCGCCGACCCGCCCCATCGCCTGCGAATCGCTCGCCATGATCGAGATCGCGCCCAGATCGTGCAGGATCTCCTCCGCCATCATCGTCTGCGCCCGGATCCGCGAATCCGCGAAGGCCAGATCCTCCGGGACCTGCGGGTTGAGGTGATGGCAGACCATCAGCATGTCGAGATGCTCCTCGACCGTGTTGACGGTGTAGGGCCGGGTCGGGTTGGTCGACGACGGCAGCACGTATGCCTCGCCCGCGATCCGGATGATGTCCGGCGCATGCCCCCCGCCTGCGCCCTCCGTATGGAACGCGTGGATCGTGCGCCCGCCGATCGCCTCGATCGTCCGCTCCAGAAATCCCGCCTCGTTGATCGTGTCGGTGTGGATCGCGACCTGCACGTCGCATTCGTCGGCCACGCGCAGGCAGGCGTCGATCGCGGCCGGGGTCGTGCCCCAATCCTCATGCAGCTTCAAGCCGCAGGCGCCCGTCTCGACCTGCGCCCGCAGCGGATCCAGGGTCGAGCAGTTGCCTTTGCCGAAAAACCCCAGATTGACCGGGAACGCGTCGGCTGCTTGGAGCATCCTCGCGATGTTCCACGGCCCCGGCGTGCAGGTGGTCGCCTTCGTGCCCGTCGCGGGCCCAGTCCCGCCGCCCAGCATCGTCGTGATCCCCGACGCGATCGCCTCGTCGATCTGCTGCGGGCAGATGAAGTGGATGTGGGTGTCGACCCCGCCCGCGGTCACGATCGCGCCCTCGCCCGCGATCACCTCGGTCCCCGCGCCGATGATCAGGTCCGGGTCGACCCCGTCGAGCAGATCGGGGTTGCCCGACTTGCCGACGCCGGCGATGCGCCCGTCCTTGATCCCGATGTCGGCCTTGACCACGCCCCAGTGGTCGATTATCAGCGCGTTGGTGATCACCAGGTCGAGCACGTCGACGGCCCGCGCCGACTGCCCCATCCCGTCGCGGATCACCTTGCCCCCGCCGAACGTGACCTCGTCGCCGTACCGCGTGAGATCGCGCTCGACC
>JBPCRG010000086.1:0-5076 GCA_050997095.1 Thermomicrobiales bacterium
CAACAACCCCCGGACCAGGAATCGAGACATGACGGCGCCCCCCGGCGCGGGGTCGGGGAGCAGGGGTCGGGGGTCAAAAACGACACGCCTCGTCGTTCTCGTCGTCCCCGATCCCTGACCCCCGACCCCTACTTCGCCAGGTACCACTCGTGCGCATTCCAGAAGAGGCGGTTGAAGCCGCTCGGCCAGATGCCGCCGATGTTCTTGGCGATCGCGGGGTATTGGTTGCTCCAATACATGAAGATGACCGGCACCTCGTCGTGCAGGAGCTGCTGGATCTCGGCGTAGATCGGCTTGCGCTTCTCCTGATCGGGCTCTTTCGCGGCCCTGTTGGTCAGATCGTCGATCTTCTGCTGGAAGTTGAAGGGGAAGAAGAAGGCGGGCGTGTTGCCGCCGCTGCCGGTCGGCGTCTTCGGGACCGCCGAGGAGTTCCAGTAGTAGATGTCGTCCGGGTCGTTGCCGTTGAACCAGGAGTAGAGCCCCGCAGTCATCTTCTCGTTGAACTGGTAGCCGTCCGGCCCGAAGATCGTCGAGACGTCCTCGAACTTCGGGGTCGCCTTGACTCCGAGCTGGTTCCACGACTGCGCGATCACCTGGACGGTCTGCTGGCTCTGGGTGTCTCCGGCGATGCCCCAGATCTCGATCTCGAGCGGCTTGACCGGCCCCGTCGCCGGACCGTTCGGGTCTGTTGCGTCCTTGGCGGGCGTCGGCCCTTCCCAGATTCCGTCCTTCTTCGTCAGACCCGCCTCGGTCAGGAGTTGCTCCGCCTGCTTCAGGTCGTAGGGGCGCGGCTTGATGTCCGCGTTGAACGCCCAAGTGCCGGGCGCCTGGTCGGCCACGCACGGCGTCGCCTTGCCCTTGAGCAGCTGGTCGATGATCAACTGCGAGGGTGTGGCGAAATCCAGCGCCTGGCGAACTTTGGTCATCCGCAGGAAATCGACATGCTTGAGGTCCATGTGTTGCCAGGATGTGGTCGCGTGCTCGTAGATCGTCAGCCCGTCGAACTTCAGCGCCTCGTCGACGCGCAGCGCCCCGAGCGCGCCGGAGCTGGAGGCGACCTGCGCCTCGCCGGTCTGGAGTTGGACGAGCAGGGTGTTGTCGTCCGGCACGATCTTGTAGACGAAGGTGTCGAGGTGCGGCTTGCCGCCCCAATAGGTCGGGTTGGCCTTGTAGGTGATCGCCTCCTTCGACTTCCATTCCACGAAGATCAGCGGCCCGGTGCCGATCGGGGCCCGCCCGAATTTCTGCTTGAAGTTGTCGATCCCCTTGGCGATCTCCTTCGACGGGCAGATGTTTGACTGGTTGTCGCCGATGAACGAGGCGAAGGGCGCGTAGACCTCCTTCGTCGTGATCACCGCCGAGACACCGTCGGGGCCGGGCTTGATGTCGGTGATCTTGTCCCAGCCCTGTTGGCTGATCGCGCCGAAGTCCTTGTTCACGATCATCTTCCAGGAGTCGATCAGATCCTGGATGGTGAAGGGGTCGCCGTTGTGGAAGGTGACGCCCTGGCGCAGCTTGTAGGTGTAGGTGAGGCCGTCCTTCGAGACCTCGACGCCCTCGGCCAGACCCGGGATGATCTGCTGGTTGCTGTCCCATTTGGTCAATGACTCGACGATGCCGCAGTAGGCGTCCGACCCGGTGACCAGTGCGGAGAGCCACGGGTGCAGGGTGTCCGGCTCCTCGTTGGTCACGGCGACGACCGTGCCGCCCTCCTGCATCGTCCCGGCCGGCTTGGTCGGGCCCGTGACCGGGGTCGGCTTCGCGTCCTGCCGCAGCGCGCGCAGGGCGTTCTCCCGTCCGCCGCTCGGCGCGCCGAACGCCATGTCCGAGGTCAGGTGCAGCACCACGCCGACGATCGGCGCCGCGACGCCGATCTGCGCCGCCCGCCGGATCAACGCCCGGCGGCTGATCCGCCCGTCGATCCGCGCCTGGATGATGTCGTTGACATCGTGCAACGATTTCGGGTCGACGGGGCCCTGCTCCGGCTGCGGGGTGAAACGGATCATGGATCGCTCCTTGCGCGGCGGGTTTCCGCCCGACGGTGCCCTGGTGAAGAATGCGTAAGCCTATCACCTGGCAATGCGGCGCGTCCGCCCTCCGCCGCCCCGACCCGCGGTTGCGGGCGGAGCGCGCACTCCCACGCCGTCACTCCGGGCGGAGCCCGCAGGCGGAGTCGAGGAATCTCTCGGTGACGGCGCGGCCCCACCCCGTCCTGAAGCCCCAGACTTCAGGACGACGGTCTCCGCATCGCTCAAAGAGATTCCTCAACATGACTTGGAATGACGGAAAACCAACCTTCATTCCGAGCGGAGCCCGCAGGCGGAGTCGAGGAATCTCTTTGAGCGATGCGAAAACGCTCGTCGCCGCCCGCCGCCCTACCCCGTCACGTACCAATCCTTCGCGTTCCACAGCAGGTAGGTGAAGGCGCTCGGCCAGTAGCCGCCGACGGTCGGGGAGACCGCGGAGTAGTTCCGGTCCCAAAACATGAAGATCACCGGGGTCTCCTGGTAGAGCAGCTCCTGGATCTTCCAATAGAGGTCCTTGCGGCGCGCCGGGTCCGTCTCCGCGGCCGCTCGCGAGGTCAGGTCGTCCATCTTCTTCTGGAAGCCGTACGGCCGGAAATAGGCGGGCAGATTGCCGCCGCGCCCGCCCGGAGCCAACGGGATCTGGGAGGAGTGCCAGTAGAACATGTCGTCGGGGTCGTTCGCGTTGGACCAGCGGAAGAACGCCGCGGTCATCTTGTCGGAGAACTGGTAGCCGGTCGGGCCCCAGAGGAGGTCGCGGTTCGCCAGGCGCACCCGGGTCTTGACCCCGATCTTCGCCCAGCTCTCCGCCACCAGGTCCAGGATCCGCTTCGCCTGAGGATCGCTGGCCTCCCCCCACAGCTCGATCTCCAGCGGCGTCCCGCCGCGCATGCGCACGCCGTCGGTCCCCGCCTCGAACTTGGCCTCGCGCAGCAGACGGCGGGCCATGCTCAGGTTGGTCGGTCGGGGCTGGAGCGATCCGTGGTAGGTCCAGCTGCCCGGGGCCTGGTCCGCAAACGCGGGCGTCGCCTCGCCCCCGAGCACCTTGGCGATGATCTGGTCGACCGGCGTCGCGAAATCGAGCGCCTGCCGCACCTTCGTCTCCTGCAGGAACCCGACGTTCTTCAGGTCGAGATGCCCCCAGGTGAGCCCCGGGAACTGGAGCACCTTGGCGTCCGGCATGGTCAGCGCGGCGGGCAGCAGGCTCGCCCCCGGGATTCCGGTCCGCGCCGCGATCTGGATCTCGCCCGCCTGGAACGCGGCCAGCTGCCCCGCATAGTCGTTCTCGGGGAAGACGCGCACGATCACCGAGTCCAGCTTCGCCTTGCTTCCCCAATAGTCCTTGAACCGCGCCAGCACGATCCTGTCCCCGTCGCGCCGGTCGAACGTCAGCGGGCCGGTGCCGATCGGACGCTTGCCCGCGTCCGCGACGAACGCCTTGACGCCTTTGCCCAGCTGGCTGCTCGGCAGGATCGCGGCGACGTTGAACGCCCCGGAGCCGATGGTCGACAGAAAGGGCGCGTAGATTTCCTTCGTCGTGATCACCGCGGTGAAATCGTCGGGCGTGTCGATCTGCTTGATCTTCTCCCACCCGAGCCGCGACCAGGCCGGAAAGGCGGGGTCTACGATCATCTTCCAGGAGTTGACGACGTCCGCCGCGGTGAACGCGTCGCCGTTGTGGAAGGTGACGTTCCGGCGCAGGTGGAACGTGTAGGTCAGGCCGTCGTCGGAGATCTCGAACCGCTCCGCCAGCGCGGGGCGCAGCCGCTGCCTGCTGTCGAAGGCGAGCAGACCCTCGGTCACCCCGGAGAGCGCGTCGCCGGCGGGACCGTAGAGATTGGCGAGGTAGGGGTGCAGCGTGTCGACCGTTCCGACGACGCCGGCGGTGACCGTGCCCCCGCCCGCGCCTTGCCGCTCGGCTTGGTCCGCGCGGATGCCGCGATCGGCGCCTGGGCCGCCCGGAAGGGCTCCGCGGACCGCGAACGCGCAGGACCGGACGCGCCGTACGCCGCGTCGCCCGTCGCGTGCAGGAGCACCCCGACGACTGGAGCGGCCAACCCCAGCTCGGCCGCCCGTCTGAGGAGCGTCCGGCGGGAGAGCCGACCTGCCAGACGCGCGTGGACCAGGTCGTTCGCGGACCGCGCCGCGGCGGCGACGCCCGCGTCCGATGCCTCGTCGTCGATCTTCATGTCACAATGCGCTGGCATGGCCGTTCCTTCAAGAATGGTCGAGCATGTGGACGGTTCCCGCACCCTGCCCGATTGGGTGGGAATCGAAACAGACACATAAATAGTACAGTCATCCCCGGCGCCCTCCCTGCGGCGTCCGGGACGAAGGTCCCGAAGGGCCGGACTTCGCAGGGAGGGAGCCGGGCAGTTGCGCGAGACGAGAAGGAGATCGCCGTGAGCGACCAACCGAACGCCGGATCCCGCGGAGTCACGATCCAGTTCTGCACGTCCTGAGGATATCTGGGCAAAGCCGCCAGGCTGGCGGAAAGCATTCTGGACGAATATGCCGAATCGTTGCCCGGCGGCGTCACGCTGATCCCGAGCTCCGGCGGCGTCTTCGACGTCTCGTTCGCGGGGCAACCCGTCTACTCCAAATCGAAAGCCGGCCGCTTCCCCGCGCCGGACGAGGTCGAGACCGCCCTCGCCAATCTGCTCGACGCCTAGGACAGACGGCCCCGGAGTCCACCAGGCACGCCGCCTTTGTCCGTCATCGTCAGTGGTCCGACCACGAGCATTCGTGACGAGATTCTTCGTGCCTCGGAATGACCCGTTGGGCGCGTCCCCTCCGCCGTCGACCCAAGTGCTTCGTCCAACGGCATCCGCCATGCCCGACGTCGCCTCCGCCTTGCCCCCGAACCCGGGGCGGGTACCCTCGGGGTGCGGGCCGGGGGGATGGGGGGGCCGTTCCCGTTCGACGACCAAACATGCCGTTGGACAGACCACTGAGTGGTCCGTCAAAGTTCGATCGACACCACCGCCGACGGCGCCCCACCCCCTCCGTCATGCCGGGCGGAGTCCGCAGGCGCAGTCGCGGGGTCCAGGAA
>JBPCRG010000094.1:0-13004 GCA_050997095.1 Thermomicrobiales bacterium
TGACGACCCGGCGCGTCACCTTGACGATCGCGGCCGTCTATCCGGGCAGGACGCTTGTCGATCAAACCGCCCTCTCCGAGATCACGTTCGAGCAAGGCCCCGCCGCGCAACCGACCCCGTCGCCCGCGGAGACTCCGACCGAAACCCCGACCGACGAGGCCCAAGCGGCCCCTGCCGACGCAGGTTCGCCGGCCCCGGAACCCGGCAGCGATGCGCCCAGGATCGTCTCCGCCGGTGATTGACGGCTGAGGTCGCGATCGGCCTCGAGCGCAATGATGGCCCCACGGTGACAGGCTCGTCACCGGAAGCCCCTCATCCACTCTAGACGAGGGGCTTCTCGTGGCGCTTGACCACAGCTCGGCCAGACTTGGCGCAACGACCCACCGTCCGACGCTGGGGAGATGACCATGAGGCGCACTCCTGCCGAGACCACCGCCGCCGATTCGAACGCCACCAATCGCCGCTCGCTGATCGCCGTGGGGGTCGCCCTCGCGGCTCCGACCCGCGCCTCCGCGGTGGTGGCAGCCGACCCCGCCACGCCTGCCAGCGCGGCGACCCCGACCGCCGACCAGGTCTGCGCCGTTCCCACCGGCCCGTGCCCGCAGGGCTGCTGGGACGTGACCGAGATCGGGCCGTTCATCGAGGGGTCGTTCAAGGGGGTCTTCGGGGTCAGGAGCATCGTCTTCCAGAAGGCGGGCGGGCGGTTCGCGTTCACGTTCGACGACACGGGCCGGGTCGCGATCGTCGCCGAGTCGTACGCGGTCGACGTGGTCGCCAAGGTCCGGATCGTCGGCGACGTGCCGACGACGGTCACCTTCGACGGCCGGATCGAGAGCACCTACACCGTCGCCGGCGACCGGCTCACCCTCGGCGAGGCCAGCAGCCGCGACTTCAAGCTCACCGCCAGCCTCCCCTTCGGCGACCGCGAGGTCGACTCCTCCCAATTCTTCGGCGCCGCCACCCCCCGCTTCACCTGCGACGGGACGGCGACGTTGAACCTGTTCGCGGACCCCGACGTCGACGCGCCGATCGTTCTGAGGCGGGAGTAGGCGGTACGCAGTAGGCGGTAGGCCGTACGAAGGGAGGAATCGTTCCGCCTACCGCCTACCGCCTATTCCCGCCTACTCGAACGCCCCCACCAACTCCCGCCCCATGATCGCGATCGTCTCGTCGTCGCCGTCGAGGATGTTGGCGATGAAGTACTGGAAGCCGCAGGCGAGGAGGTCGCGGTAGAAGGCGACCGCCTCGTCGGGGGTGCCGGCGAAGAGGGCGTCGCCGCACCATTCGAGCGTCTGTTTCGGCATCTTCCACATCTTGGCGTCGAGCGCGCCGCGGGTCTCGGCCAAGATCAGCGGCATGGTGAAGTGGCTGCGCAGCACGGAGTCGTACGGTCGGCCGAACCCGTCGCAGTACTCGCGCAGCTTGGCGAACTTGCGCCCGATGTCGGCCTCGGTCACCGCGCCGCCGATCCAGTCGTGCGCGCCCATGTTGCTGGCGTCGGCGTACTGCGCGACCTGCCGCAGCGTCACCTTCTCGCCCCCGCCGCCGAGCAGGATCGGCACGTGCGGAGTCTGAATCGGACCGAGGAAGCCGCCGTCCGACCGCGCCGAGAAGGAGTCGCCCGCGAAGCCGAACGGCTCGCCGGACCACAGGCCGCGCACGATCCGGATCGTCTCCTCCATCGCCTTCAGGCGGACCGGGGTCGGCGGGAAGGGGATCCCCATCTGCGCGAACTCCGGCACGTTGTCGCCGATCCCGAGACCCAGCACGAGCCGCCCGCCCGAGAGCCGGTCGACGTCGGCCGCCTGCCGCGCGAGGAGATAGGGGCTGCGGTAGTGGATGCAGTCGACCAGCGTCCCCAGTCGGATCGTCGAGGTCGAGACGGCCAGCGCCGAGAGCGCGGTCCAGCAGTCCGCGTTCGACTGCGGGTGGTCGTAGCTCCAGTAGGAGTCGATCCCGTCCGCCTCCATCCGCCGCACCAGCGCGATGAAGTGCCGCCAGTCCGCGGGCTGGGGGAAGATGCTGACCCCGAAGCGGACGCGCCGCGCCCCTTCCGCCACCCAGGGATGCACGACCGTCGGCGTGACGTTCCCGTTCCCGTTGCCGGACACGATCCGCTCCCCTCACCTTCGCCGCGATTGCCCGACCGTGATCCTATCAGGTCGGCTTCTCGAATCGTCGTGCGCCTCGGGGGGACGGGGGCGGACACGGAGGTCCGCCCCGACGACGACGTTGCTTTTCCGGTCGAGGGCCGACTGCGATCGGAGCACGACCTCCCTCCGGGCCGTATGATGCGTCGTCACCGTCCCACATCGTCTCGCCCGAGGTCAGCGTGTCGAAGACCAGCACGATCGCACCTGCCGCGCTTCCGGCCGCGGGGTTCCTGAACTGGCCCGCGTTCTTCGCGATCGTCGTCTGGAGCGGGATGTCGCCGCTGGCGAAGTTCGCCCTGCGCGAGTTCCCCAGCCTGGCCTACACCGCCTACCGCCCGCTGATCGCGACGGCCCTGCTTTTCGCCTTGCTCGTCGTCAAACGCTCGCCGATCGCGATCGAGCCCGGCGACCGCCTCCGCCTGCTTCTGGCGGGCACGGCGGGGATGGGGCTCTCCCAGCTCTTCTACATCGGCGGCCTGGCGCGCACGAGCGTCTCGCACAACGTGATCCTGATCTCCAGCAGCCCGCTGCTCGCCGCCGGCTTCCATTGGATCGTCAGGCGCCGCCGGCCCGACCGGCGCACGGGTCTCGGCGTGGTCGGCGGCTTCGTCGGGGTCGTGCTGCTGGTGGTCGGCGCGGGCTCGTCGGGGGACGCCTCGCCGCTCGGCGATCTGCTCAGCCTCGGCGCGGCGGTGACCTGGATGGGCGCCTCGATCTGGCCCGCGCCGCTGCTCCCCAAGTACGGCACGATCCGCACGACCGCCTGGCTGCTCGCCGGGTCGATGCTCGTCAGCATCCCCGTCGCCCTGCCGCAGATGGCGGCCACGATCCGGACCCCGCCCTCGCCCGCCGCGTGGGGCTCCCTGCTCTACAGCGTCCTCTTCGGCATCCTGATCGGCAACACCCTCTGGCAGCGCGCGATCCGCGAGCTCGGCCCGTCTCGCACCTTCATCTACCTCTATCTGGAGCCCGTCGGCGCGCTCGCCCTCGCCGCGCTCTTCCTCGGCGAACGCCTCTCCCTGCTCCAAGCCGCAGGAGGCCTCCTCGCCCTCGCCGGCGTCGCACTGGTCAAGAAATGACGCCTGTCGGCGGCGGCTTCGGCCCTGGAAGGACTTTCTTGGCGAAGGTCGGGTGGTCTTCAGGCGTTCAACCCCGGGCGGCGGGGACGTCCATCACCGATGGTCGGCGTCCGCCGCCTCGGTCTTCCCGATCCAATCCAGGATCAGCCCGCTGACCGCCTCGCCTGCGGCGCCGCCCAGCGGGCGATGCGAGCGCGGGCCCAGCTCGACCGTGACCGCCGTCGACGATGGGCAGAGGGAGGCGAGTCGGTCGGCCACCAGCCGGTCGATCTCCAGGGCGTCGGCTCCTGTCATCACGAGTGCGGGCCACTGGCCGGTCCGCACCTCGGCGCGGGTCATCGCGTAGGAGTCGAGCGCGGGCAGGAGCCCGGAAAGCGCGCCCGCGTGGCGCCGGATCGCCGCGAGCCGCGTCTTGGGGATGCTCCCCCGCCAGTCAGTCCCCCAGCGCGGCTCAAGATAGGCGTCCAGCGCCTTTTCGGTCAGCCCCTTGTATGCGGAGTCGGCCGCCGCGCGGTCGGCGGTGCGCCAACTCTTCCGCAACGAACTCGCCTTCCGGTCGTCGTCGTTGTCCAGGATCGCGTAGAGGGACGGCTCGATCACCACCAGCGAGCGGACGCGCTCCGGCCGCCGCCGGGCGATCTCGATCGCGGTCGCGCCGCCCAGCCCGCGCCCGACGAAGTGCGCGCTCGGCACGCCCTCGGCGTCGAGGACCGCGACGACGTCGGCCGCCAGCTCGGAGACGGTGTACCACTGGTTCGCGAGCGTCGCGCTCGCCCCGTGCCCGCGGGCGTCGATGGAGACGATCCTGCTGGCCGGGGCCAGCGCGGCGCGGACCGCGGTGAATTCCGAGCGGTCCCCGAGGAGGTCGTGCAGGCAGACGACGGTCGGGCTCTCCGTCCGCGACGCACCCTCCGCCGGTCGGGCCGTCCCGGGGTCGTAGGCGAGCCGGGCTCGATTGCGCAGGGCGAAGCGGGTTCCCCCGCCGCGGGTCGCGTCCATTTCCATGGCCGCACGATACCACGCCGGGCGCGGACCCCCGCCTGCGCGGGCTGTTCCGCCCGGCAACGGGCGTACGTGCGTCACTGGCGCGGTAGGCCGCTGCGTTGGCGACGCAGTACGGACGTCCCCATGCCCGATGGCGCTGGTGGGTGAAGGGGGAATCGGCCCCCGCACCCTAACATCATGAATGTCAAACGAAATCGATCGGAACGGTACGGGACAGCCGAACCGGACGACGAGGATGACACGGAATCATCGGCAATTTTCGTTCGTCAATCGGCAGAGAGGGAATTCGACAATGACTCAGCAGTACGTGAACCTCATGGCGTGGATCCAGACCCTTCAGTTCAACGAGACCGAAGAGGGCCAGGGCATGGTCGAGTACGCCCTGATCCTGGTGCTGATCTCGGTCGTCGCCATCGTGACGATGCGGATCCTGGGCACGACGGTCGCCGGCAAGTTCACCGACATCACCAACTCGCTCAACGGCAAGCAACAGGCGGATCCAGCGGGATCCGCATCCAACCAAGGAGAACCCCGGCTTTGCAGCCGGGGTTCTCCTTTTCCGTTTTCACCGATCCATCCGGGTCGGACCTTTTGGGTGATGGCCCCTTCGCTTTCCGCTACGTGATGATGCGCTCAGGGATTTTGCGAATGCGCGGCGGCGCGATGCTCGGGCGGGGGATCGAGATGGATTTTGAGGAAACGAACACGGCCACGGCCGGACTGACGCCATCGACGCGACGAGTGACGCGCCTCACGCGACGGCTGACGGCCACGCTGCTGGCTCCGCTCGCGTTGGCGGTCGGCTTGCTCCTCATGCCGGGAGCGCATCCGGCGACGCCCGACCGGGCCCAAGCGGCCGCGGACGCGGCGGCCACCCCGGATCTTCGGGCGACGGCGACCCGGACCGCGGAGCTTGCCGAGATCAGCGCGCTCAGGACCCAGGTCGCCCACCTGCCGGTCTGCACGAGCCCGACCCCGACCGCCACACCGACGCCGATGCAGACGGCGACTCCCGTCCCGCCCGTTCCCGCCGGAACCGCGATCGCGTACGGCGCCGACTGGTCGGTCACCATCGCCAGCCTTTCGCCGATGCCCGCGCCGACGGGTCTGAAGCCGAACGGCCAGTATCTCCGGGTCAACCTCAAGATCGAGAATTTGAGCGCCCGACCCAAATTCGCGCCGTATGACGAGTGGCGGCTGGTCAACGCGGCCGACCGCGGGTTTTCGGTCGACATCGCCGCGACTCAAGCCGTCTCCGGCAGTCAATGGGTGGTGTTGGACGGCAAATCGGCCGAGTTTGCGATCGTCTTCGATGTCTCGCCGGACTCCGGGTCCGCTTTCATCCTCGAAAGCGCCAAGCAGCCGGCCTTCCGCGTCGCGCTGACGATGGAGACGCGGGGCTAGGGCACGCTCGTCCACGGAGAGAGTCCCAAAACCCTGTGAAGACACGCCCCAGAAGTGGCTGTGGCGCATGGCTGCCGTGCGGCGCTCGCGTCGAGGAGACAGCGCCGTCTGTTGCCGGTCGGGCTGTCCCGCTTTCTCACCCCCCGGAAAGGGCACCCAAGAAAGGTTGGTCTTGCTGCCTTCGACCGACGCTCCTGAGCCCGATGATCAATCCCCCACCGGCTGCCGACGCCCCGGCCTCACGGCTGCGATCCTGCCGGGCAGCCTCGCCGCCACTGTCGGCCTCGCGGCCGCCCACGCCAGGAATCGCGCCGTCGCGGCCCACGCCTGACCCGCCAGCACGCCGAAGCCGATCGCGAAGAACGCGACGAAGGGCAGGTAATAGCGGTTGAAGTCGATCCGCAGCCCGATCAGGATCACCGCGCCCTGACCGACGATGACGGCGGCCGCCAGGAACGTCGGACTGCCGACGCCCCGGCGGCCCGCCAGCGCGAGGAGCAGCACCAATCCCCCCAGCGCCAGGGGCACGTCGATGCCGCGATGCGAGAACCTGTCTCCCGCGAAAAGGTTCGCCACCTTGCCGGACGAGCTGTACTGGAACTCGAGGGTGTTCCATAGGTGGCGGAATGACGCGCCGATCCCGTCGATGGCCCGGTATGGCCAGATCGCCGCCTGACTGGTCATCTCGTCCGCCCGGAACGTGAAGATGGAGCCTGTCCTCCCGACGGGATCCGGCCAGAGATAGGGGTATGAGCCGACGAAGACGGCCGCCGCGATGAACGGCAGCGAGATCAGCATGGGCCCGAGCCGTTTCGTCCCGGGCGCCGAGGCTCCGGGGATCCCCTTCACCAGGCGTCCGATGCCCGGGGCCTGCCGCAGGAGTGGTTCACTCGCCAGCAAAAGCCCCAGAACGGCGAGCCCGCAGGCGGCCAGCAGCGGGCTGAGCTTCGTCCCCGCCCCCGCCCCGAAGATGAGGCCGGCGACGATCGCCCGGGGCCACGTCGGGCGTCGCGCGAGCCGCATCGTGGCCAGGATCGAGAAGACCACCAGGCAGGTGAAGGTCGCGTCGGAGACGCCGAGCGACGAGAGATAGATCTGGAGCGGGTTGATCGCCATGAAGAGGCCCGCCGCCAGCCCGCCGGCCGCGTTGGTGAGCATGGCGACGATCAGGAAGAGGCCGACGCACGTCGACGCTCCGACGAACGCGCTGGTCCTGCGCGCGGCGCGGAGGTCGTCCCAGCTCGGCATCGTCCCGTGGAGCACGTTCCAGGTGATGTTCGTCTCGACGCCGTAGTTGAAATCCCAGGGTCTGTTCGTCTGGAGATCCCGCCCCTGCGCTAGCAGCCCCAGCCCCATCACGTACGAGCCGATCGGCGGCTGCCCCCGCGTCAGGTAGCGGTCCTCCCAGGTCGCGCCGAAGGGGTGCAGGGCCTCGCGCAGGTAGTAGGCGCGGTTCACCCAGCGCGACTCGTCGGGGTGGAACCCCGTCGACGAGACATAATTGAGGTTGGTGAGCAGGCTGACCAAGAAGAGGAACACGGCGCAGCAGAGGAGGCGGAGCGGGCGAGACCGGAGCCAGCCCACCACGCCGGATTCGGACCTGCGCGTCGCCGCGAAGTCCCGGTCGTCGGGAGTCGTGGGGATGGCTGTCCGCGTTGTCATGGATCGGCGAACACTCCTTCGCGGCGTCGACCGGAGCCGTCACGGTGACTCGGTGGCCCGGAGTGTAGCAGAGCGGGTCGGCGCGTCCGGATGCGGCGCGACCGCGGCGGAGGCTCCGGAAAGCTCGTCCAGCCGCGCGAAGAAATCCGGGAACGTCTTCGCGGTGCAGCCCGGATCGAGGATCCGGATGCCCGCCGCGCGCAGTCCGGTCACCGCGAAGCTCATCGCCATCCGGTGGTCGTCGTAGGTCTCGATCTCCGCGGGAAGGATCGGCGCCGGGTGGATCGTCAGCCCGTCCGGTCGCTCCTCGACCCCCTGCCCGAGCCGACGCAGCTCCGTCGCCAACGCGCCGACCCGATCCGTCTCCTTGAGCCGCGCGTGCCCGACGCCGCGGATCGTGGTCGGCCCGTGGGCGAACGGCGCGATCGCGGCCAGCGTCTGGGCGGTGTCGGAGATCGCGTTCATGTCGACGTCGACGCCGACCAGCGAACCGACCGGCGGCCCCTGCACCTCCACGTGGTCGCGGCCGACCGTCACCGCCGCGCCCATCGCCGCCAGCACGTCCACGAACCGGAGGTCCCCTTGGGTCGACCCCTCGCCGAGACCCTCCACCCGCCCGCGCCCGCCGGTGACCGCGGCGGCGGCGAAGAAGTACGACGCGTTCGAGGTGTCCGGCTCGATCCGGTACGGCCGCCCCGTGTACCGCTGCCCCGGAGCGACGCGGAAACGGCTCCACCGCTCGGTCTCCAGTTCGACCTCGACGCCGAAGCCGCGCATCACCGCCGCGGTCATCGTCATGTAGGGTTTGGAGACGAGTTCGCCGACCACCTCGATCTCGACGCCCTCCCGCGCGTACGGCGCGGCGAGCAGGAGCGCGCTGAAGAACTGGCTGCTCTGGTCGCCCGCCATCGCGCAGCGTCCGCCGCGCAGCCCCGCCGCCTGGATCAGGACCGGTGGGCAGCCCGTGCCCTCCTCGCTCGTCGCGTCCGCGCCGAGGTCGTTCAACGCCCGAAGCAGCGGCGCCAGCGGCCGTTTCCGCATCCGGGGCACCCCGTCGATCCGGAACCGGCCATGACCCAGCGGCAGCGCCGCGGTCAAAAAGCGCATCGCCGTGCCCGCGTTGCCGACGAAGAGGTCGGCCTCCGCCGCCGGGAACGTGCCGCCGCCCCCCCCGACGCGGAACGACGCTCCCTGGACGTCGCTCTCGACGCGGACGCCCAGCGCGTTCAAGGCCGCGGCCATGTACCGCGTGTCGTCGCTGTGCAGCGCGCCCGTCAGCTCGCTCTCGCCCGTGGCCAGCGCCGCCGCCAGCAGCGCCCGGTTCGTGATGCTCTTCGACCCCGGAATCCGCGTCGTCCCCTCGACCGGCCCCCGCGCCGGCGTCATCTCCCGAACGTCCAATCGCTTCGCCTCTTCCATAAGAACGGCACCGCCATCCACGAATAGGGTCGAATGAACGGCGGGAGAACGACGTCGGCGCATGACGAAGGCCATTCGGGAGGTAGGGGGCGCCCGCCCTACACCACGAACTTCCCGTCGCGCATGAACGCCTGGCCGTCCACGTCGACCTGTCCGCCGTCGCGCAGGTCGCAGATCATGTCCCAATGCACCGCGGAGATGGTTTTGCTTCCGCAGTCGGGAGCACCGGCGCCGATGGCCATGTGCACGGTGCCGCCGATCTTCTAGTCGAAGAGGATGTTCTTCGAGAAGCGCTGGATCCCGAAATTCGCGCCGAACGCGAACTCGCCGAGCGTGCGCGACCCCGCGTCCGTGTCCAGCGTCCGGATCAGATACTCCTCGCCTTTGGCCGCGCTCGCCTCGACCACCCGCCCGCGCTCGAACCGCAGGCGGATGTCCGCGATCTCCCGCCCGCCGGCGATGACGGGGTAGGAGAAGCGCACCGATCCGTCGACCGAGTCCTCGACCGGCGCGGAGAAGACCTCGCCGTCCGGGAAGTTCTTGCGTCCGTCGGCGTTGATCCAGACCCTGTCCGCCATCGACAGGGTCAGATCGGTTCCGGGACCGGTCAGGTGGACCTCCTTCTTGCCCGTCAGCCAGGCGATCTGGCGATCCTGCTCCGCCGCCTGCTCCCTCCAGGCGGAGACTGGGTCGGGCGTGTCCAGCTTGCAGGCGCCGAAGACGAAGTCCGCGTAGTCCGCGGTCGACATTTCGGCGTCCTGCGCGTGGGCGTCGGTGGGGTAGAGCGTGATCGTCCAATTGAGCTCGCCGCTGGCCGAGCGCCGCATGTACGTCTGCATCAACTCGGCGCGCGACCGCTGCATGATCGTCTGGCGGGCGGGGTCGACGGCCGACAGGCTCCTCGTGTTGGTGTCGGCGAGCACATTGATGAGGACGTCCGCCTGCTCGCGCATGAAGCGCTCGACCGGACTGATCCGCGTCAGTTGCCCGTCTGTGCCGTGCAGCAGCAGATCCGCCGCCAGGCCGGTCAAGGTCGGCAGCATCACCGGGTGGGCGCCCGCCAGCACGACCTCGCGGTAAATCGCGCGTAGCAGCGGCTCGGCCGCGACCCCGCCGGTGATCGCGACCGTCTGCCCGGCCTTGACCGAGACCGAGTAGCCGACGAGCGTCTTCGCCCAGGATTCCATCTGCGGGTTCGCCATCGGAACGCTCCTTTGGTTGGCAAGGGTCGGGCGTTTGGACGTCGGTCGACTGAAACCCCCGCTCGATTGGCGGTTATACCACGCGGGCATCCGCCGTCCCCGTCCGCCGTGAACGGTGATCGAACGGGAGGCGAAACCGGACGCCGAGGGTGCCCGGCAGGGCGTTGACGTTACTAGACACTTAGTGTATAGTGGTCCCATGAGCTCATCGATGACCCTGCTCGGTCTGCTCGAGCGCGAACCCAGTTACGGCTACGACCTGAAGCGCGACTACGACCGGCTATTCGGCCGCGAGAAGCCATTGCCCTCCGGACAGGTCTACGCCACCCTTGCGCGCCTCGACCGCGACCGGCTGATCGAGGCGCACGGCACCGAATCGGGAGGCGGACCGGAGCGCAAGCGCTACGCGGTCACTCCGGATGGGCGGATCGCCCTGCTCGACTGGCTGAGGCAACCGGAGCCGCCCGCCCCGTTGTTGCAGACGAGAATCTTCGTCAAGACCGTGTTGGCCCTGCTCCTCGGCAAGGACGCCGGGCGGTATCTAGACGATCAGCGCGCCGCCCATCTGGAGCGGATGCGCCAGTTGACGCGGGTGCGCCGACAGTCGGACTTGGCCGAGGCGCTTCTCGTCGACCACGCCATCTTCCATCTTGAGGCCGACCTGCGCTGGATCGAGTTGACGACCGCGCGGCTGGCCGCGCTCGCGACGGAGATCACCCGATGATGACCATGAACCATGATGTCCTGCTCGAAGGACGCGACCTCCACAAGTCGTTCGGCGCGACGCCCGCGCTGCGCGGGGCGAACGTCGCGGTCCGCGCCGGCGAGGTGCTCGCGATCATGGGGCCGAGCGGCTCGGGCAAGTCCACGCTGCATTGCCTTGCGGGCATCGTCATGCCGGAGATCGGCGAGGTGACCTTCGCCGGCCGGCGCGTCGACAAGATGGGCGACGACGAGCGGACGACGCTGCGCCGCCGCGACTTCGGCTTCGTCTTCCAGTTCGGCCAACTGGCGCCGGAGTTGACCGCCGAGGACAACGTCGCGATCCCCCTGCTCCTCAACGGTCGCCCGCGCGGGGATTCGTTCCGCGAGGCGCGCGTTTGGCTGGAGCGTCTCCGCCTCTCCGGGAAGGGGGGGCGCCGCTCGGGCGAGCTCTCCGGAGGCGAGGCGCGGCGGGTGGCGATCGTCCGGACGGTGGTGACGAAGCCGCAGGTGCTCTTCGCCGAGGAGCCGACCGGCTCGCTCGACTCCCTGACCGGCGAGACGGTGATGGATCTCTTTTTGGAGGCGGCGCGGGAAAGCAACACCACGGTCGTGATCGTGACCCACGAGCCGCGGATCGCGGCCTACGCGGACCGCGAGATCATGGTCCGCGACGGCGTCGCCGCCGACGAGGTCATCGGAGGTCGACGATGATCTGGCTTGGCTTCAAACTCGTTTTGAACAGCGGCCGGGAGGCGCGGGGAAGGTTGGCCGCGGCGATCGACCGGGTCCGCACGTCCCTCGAACGCTTCAGCGGACCGGGCCGGACGCCGTTGATCCGGCCCCAGATCCTCGACGTCGCCAGCCCGACGGACCGCGAGCTCCAACGGCTCGCCTACGCGGGCCTCCTCTTCAGCATCGCCGTCGCCGCGTGCAGCCTGGCGGTCTCCGCGATCGGCAGCATCGTCGAGCGCCGGCGACCGCTGGGCCTTCTCCGTCTTGCGGGGATGCCGATGCGCAGTCTCCAGGCGTTGATCGCCTACGAGGCGGCCCTGCCGTTGGTCGGCGTCTCGCTGCTCTCGGCGGCGCTGGGGCTCTTCGTCGCCGATCGGGTGCTTCGCCTGATCAGCCGCTATTCGCTGCAGACTCCATCGCTCGGCTATTTCATGGTCGTCCTCGGCGGCATGCTCGCCGCGCTCGGCATCCTCGCGATGACTTTGCCGCTGATGCGCAAGCTGACCGACCTGGACACCGCGCGGTTCGAATAGGGGCCGGGCGGCGCGATCGCCCCGGCTGCGAACCCCTCCCGCGACCGGTATGATGGACTCCACCATCACACCATGCCGATAAAGGTCGCGGGAGGTCCGGTCGTGGTCAGATCAGGGTCGCTGAGAGATCGCCGCGCTTTGCCGGTCGCGCGCGTCCTGGCGGTGATCGCGCTGCTCCTGTTGGGTGGCCAGGGGATTTGGACCGGCGGCGCTCCGGCGTCCGCCCGCCCCGCCCGCTCGGTCCAGGACGACCCGAACTGCCCCGCCGAAACCGAGCCGAACAACGCCCCCGAGACGGCGCCGACGCGCTCCGGCGCATTCTGCGTCACCGGCCGACTCCCCGACGACGATCAGGACATCACCCTCTGGACGGTCGCTTCCGCCGACGCCGCCAAGCGGTGGACCGTCACGCTTGACGGCGTGCCGAACACGGTGACCGCCGTGGCGATCCTGCCGGTCGCGTCCGCGCCGGGCGCGACGCCCATCACCGCCGGCGCCCAGATCCTCAAAATCGAGACGGCTCCGGCCACGAGAGGACCGGTCGTCGCGAGCAACCTGCTGCTTCCGGTCGGGACCTACATCGTCGGGGTCAGCCGGTCCGGCACCGCCGACAGCTCGCCGCCACCCTCGACCGGCTACCGGCTCGCGATCGCCGAAGGCGACCCGCTGCCGCCGAATGGCGACGTGGAGCCGAACACCGATCAGGCCGGAGGCTCGCCGGTCGCCGACGCATTCGCGCTCTCCGGCGACCTGCAGGGCTCGGAGGATTGGTACGGCTGGACGCTTTCGGCGGCCGCCGCGGCGAAAGGCTGGGCGCTGAGCCTTGCCGGCCCGGTCGGCGAGACGCTCACGCTGGATCTCTACGACGCGGGCGGCCTCCAGCTGACAAGCGTCACGACCGACTTCCAAGGGCACGTCCTGCTCCCGGATCTCGCGCTCCCCGCGGGGAGGTACGGGCTCCACATCGGCTCCAACGCCGACCACCCGCGCCCCTACGCGCTCTCCGCCGCCGAGGCCGCCCGCCCCGTGAGCGACCTCGAGCCGAACGACCGCCCCGAGCACGCCTCCACGTTCGATCCCACGCACGCGATTGTGACGGGGCGGATCGGC
>JBPCRG010000483.1:0-7579 GCA_050997095.1 Thermomicrobiales bacterium
CCTCCGAGTCGTGCGAAGCTCCGGGGTGCGATCCCCGGCTTGGCGACGACGGATCGCCGCGTGATCGACGCCGGATGCAAGGAAAGGACGGACCATGGACCCGCGAACGCCATTCGAGTCGCTCGACGATCTCCGCGCCGGAGTGCGGTCTGCGCTTCGGTTGGAGGGCGCCGACGTTCGGGTGGTCGACGACGGGGCGCTGCGCGACGGCGTGATCGACCGGTTGATCTTCACCGTCGCCTTCGGCCCCGAAGCGCTGCGTCCGGTCGCGATCTGGCTCATCTGGAAGGCCGCCCCTCAGGTCGGGGCATATCCGGCCTCGATCCATGAGCTCTACATGGCGGCGGGACGAGGCGACTATGAGCACGCGACGACGCCGGCGATCAATATCCGCGGCATCACCTACGACAATGCGCGGGCGATCTTCTCCGCCGCGATGGGGCTTCGCAGCAAGATCGCGATCTTCGAGATCGCGCGCTCCGAGATGAGCTACACCTGGCAGCGGCCCGGCGACTATGCCGCCTCGGTGCTCGCGGGCGCGATCAAGGTCGGTTACCGCGGCCCGGTCTTCATCCAGGGGGATCATTTCCAGGCGATCGCGCGCTTCTACGAGAAGGACCCGGCAGGCGAGATCCAGAAAGTGAAGGATCTCTGCGCGGAGGCGATCGCGGCCGGATTCTTCAACATCGACATCGACGCCTCGACGCTGGTCGACATCTCGCTGCCGACGCTGGACGGGCAGCAGGAGAAGAACTGCCGCCACACCGCGGAGTTGACGGCCTTCATCCGCGCGCGAGAGCCGGAGGGCGTCCGCGTCTCGATCGGCGGCGAGATCGGCGAGGTCGGCCACCAGAACAGCACCTTCGAGGATCTGCGCGCGTTCATGCGGGGCTACGCGCCCGCGCTGAAGCGGCGGGGAGACGAGGCGGGCGTCGAACTCGCGGGGATCAGCAAGATCAGCGTGCAGACCGGCACCAGCCATGGCGGGATCGTGCTTGCGGACGGGACGATCAAGGAGGTGAGCGTCGATTTCGGGACGCTGGCCGCGTTGTCGGCCGCGGCGAAGCGCGAGTACGGATTGGGCGGGGCGGTCCAGCACGGGGCGTCGACGCTGCCGGAGGAGGCGTTCGGGCGATTCGCCGAGGCCGACGCGGTCGAGGTCCATCTCGCGACCGCGTTCCAGAATCTGCTGTACGACCACCCGGCGTTTCCGGCCGATCTGAAGTCGGAGATCTACGCCTACCTCACAGAGAAGGCCGCCGACGAGCGGAAACCGGGGCAGAGCGACGCGCAGTTCTTCTACGGGGCGCGAAAACGTGGGTTCGGACCGTTCAAGCGCCGGATGTGGGAGATGCCGGAGGCGGCGCGGACGGAGATCGTGGCGACGCTTCAGGAACGCTACAGCCTGATGATGACGCGCCTCGGCGTCGCCGGTTCGGCCGAGCTGGTCGACCGGATCGTGGCGCCCGTCGAGGTCGTCATACCCGCTCCCCCGGAGCTTGGCGCGCCGGAGTCGGCGGATCGGGCCGCCGCATCGCCTCGACGGTGACGCAGAAGCCGGAGGAGAGCGTCCAGCGATCCTCCAGCCGGGCGATTCCGGACGCGACACTTTGCGCCCGCCGGTAGGCTTTTGGTCGCACGGCGACCCATTGTAAGAGCATCTGGGCGGCGAGGACGACCATCTCGGCGAGGACGAACCGCGACCGGCGGGAGAGCAGGACGTCGAAGCGGTTGTCCTCCAGCATGCCCAGCAGGTCGGCGACGGGGTAGTGCCGGCGCCAGCCGACCGTCCGGGTCTCGGCGGGCCGCACGCCGCGGTGGGTGATGTCGGTCACGTACTTGAAGAGGTTGAAGGCGTCGAAGCCCGCCAGCGGCCCGGTCGCCGTGGTGCGCAGCCGCAGCCTGCCGCCGTCGGCCAGCACGCGGGCGAACTCCCGGATCGCCGCCACGTCGTCGCGGACCGACTCGAGCTGGTCGAGGCACTCGACCGCGCAGACCGAACGGTCCGGCAACGGCAGCGCGCCGGGACGGGCGAAAAACCGGTGGCCGTCGATCGCGCAGAGAAAGCGGCGAGGGGCGGGGACCGCGTGGTGTCTCGCCCTGTCCGGTCTGCTGTGAGGCTCCTCCCGATCGGGACCGGAGACAAGCCGCACCGAGAGCATTCGCCGCATCGCCGTTCCGCACCTGTCCTCTCTCTCGACCGACCGTCGCCGCGCGGTCTCCTCCGGCGCCGGAGCCCTGCGTGACGCTGACTATAATCGGCGGGCGGGTGCCCAGTCCGCGAGATCGTCCGTGACCGGAGCATCGACGCATTATGGAAGCCTGCTCGCTTCATCCCTTCCACCCGGACGCCGTCAGGCGCTACGTCGAGAGCCTGCCCAGGCTGGGCCAGCTCGGCGGGAACCCGAAAGACCGCGAGTTGAACGCGATCACGTACGGACTGGCGCGGTTCCTCTCGACCGAGCAGCCGGTCTTCTTTCACGAGGGGATCAGCCTGTCCACGCTCGAGGCGCGGATCGACCGCGCGATCGGCATGCTGATGCGGCCGCCGTCGCGGCTCTTCATCGACGCCGGGCTCGACCCCGAACTCGCGCGGCGGCTGCCGATCCGGCTCGATCTCGGCGCGGGCAGGATGGGCGGGGCGTTCATCCCGGCGCGGCTGATCTCCGAGTTCGCCGGGCAGCTCGACGCGAAGTTGGAGCGGATGGCCAGAAGGCTGGCGGACGCGGAGATGGACGCGACGACCGCGCTGGCCCTGCTGGCCGACGCGGCGCGCTACGCGGGCGAGCGCGGACTCGGGCTCTACGAGGCGGTCGACGTCGGGGCTGCCGACGCGCCGGAGTCGTTTCCCGAGGGAGCCGCCGTCGTCATCGCGGACCGCAGGCGAGTGGACCCAATGCTGCGGAAGAGGATCGAAGCGGCGCTGAAGCCCGCGAAACGGCCCGGTCTGCTGACCCGAGCATTCGGACGGGGAGCGCGGTCCGAGCCCGAGAGTAGGCGTCCGCCGGAACGGTGAGCCGCTGACCGATGGGCTCCCCGATGTGTCGCGGAACGTCCAAAAACCGCTTGTCGGCGAGTTGCGTGATCTTGACACCAACTGGTCAGCCTTGCTATCATCTTTGGGTTAGCACTCGGGTCGATAGAGTGCCAACGAACGGAGCGGGACGATGACGGAGGATGCAGGCGAGAGTCGGACAGGGGTGAACGCCCCGTTGTCCGCCTTGTC
The DNA here is from genome assembly GCA_050997095.1 of Thermomicrobiales bacterium. Lineage (GTDB taxonomy): Bacteria > Chloroflexota > Chloroflexia > Thermomicrobiales > UBA6265 > JBPCRG01. The sequence continues at coordinate 3,227 of JBPCRG010000483.1, forward strand.
CGCGCGTCAGCGCGCGATCCTGAAGTTGATCGTGCATGAGTACGTGCAGAGCGGCCGACCCGTCGGCTCCAAGAGCCTGACCGAGCGTTACACGATGGGATATTCCCCGGCGACGGTGCGCGGCGACATGGCGGAGTTGGAGATGGCGGGCATGATCCAGCATCTCCACACCTCCGGCGGCCGCGTGCCGACCGACGCGGGATACCGCTACTACGTCCACCATCTGATGGGCACGGTCGAGCTTCCCGCCGGTGAGCAGATCATGATCCGGCACCAGTTCCGGCAGGCCGAGGACCACCTCGAGGGCTGGATGGAGCTGGCGGCGACGGTGCTGGCGGAGATCGCCGGAAACGTCTCGGTCGTGACCGCGCCGAGGACGGCGATCGCAAAGCTGCGGCACGTGGAAGTCATCTCCCTGCAGCCGCGGCTGGCGCTGCTGATTCTGGTGACCTTCGAGAGCACCGTGAAGCAGGTCATGATCCACCTCTCGGAGGGGGCGGATCAGGAGCGGCTGAGCGGACTGGCGGACTCGTTGGCCGGGGAGCTTCGGGGTTTGACGGCGGACCAGATCGCGGGGCGCGTGGGCGGCGGCGACGGTCTGGCCCGGCAGCTGGTGGAGCAGATCGCGACCACGCTGCGGTCGCTCGACTCCGCCGACCAGACGGCGGTCCGCCATTCCGGACTCGAGAACATCGTCGGGCAGCACGAATTGGGCGACGTCGACCTGCAGCGGGTGCTCGGCCTGCTTCGCGGCGGTGGCTTCCTTAGTGCGTTGCTTCCCCAGATAGGACGCCGCTCGGACGTCCAGGTCTTCATCGGCGACGAGAATCTGCCGGACGAGTTCCGACATTTCGGCGTGGTGGTCTCCACCTACGGGGTGGACGACCTTGTGACCGGGGTTCTGGGCGTGCTGGGGCCGACCCGCATGTCGTACTGGCGCACGATCTCCACCGTCCGCTACATGGCCAGATTGATGAGCGATCTGATGGCGGATCTGTACCCGGTGCTCGACTGACCGGATCTCAAGCGCACCCGGATGAGAGCCGCGAACAAGAGATGCAGAGAAAGGTTGCTGTCATGGACCGACAAGCGAAAGAGGCAGTGGACGAGACGGATCAGGCGGCGACGGGTCCCGAGGAGGATCCGGGCGGCGCGGCCGATCCGCAGGCGGACGCGGACGCGGTCGTCGCCCAGCGCGACGACTATCTGGAGCAGTTGCAGCGCAGCCGGGCCGACTTCGCGAACTATCGGCGTCGGGTCGACGGCGAGCGGGCGCAGGCGCGGGAGTTCGCGACCAAATCGTTGCTGACGCAGATAGTTCCCGTGCTCGACGACCTCCAGCGCGCGCTGGCGACCATGCCAGACGAGCAGGCCGGGCTGCCGTGGGCGCAGGGGGTCGTGCTGATCGAGAAGAAGCTTCAGGCGATTCTCGACCGCGAGGGCGTGCTGAAGGTCGAATCGCTCGGCATGCCGTTCGATCCGGCCGTGCACGAGGCCGTGGCGACCGACCCGGGCAGCACGGAGAACGTGGTCGTCGAGGTCTATCAGCCGGGGTATCGGCACGGGCAAAGCCTGCTGCGCCCGGCGATGGTGAAAGTCGGAGACAAGCAGGCCTTCAACGCATAGCGCGGCATCGCGCGGGCAACACGGCGATCGGCTGGCTGGACCAGCGTTTTTGAGGAGAAGCGGACAATGGCACGAATGATTGGCATCGATCTCGGCACGACGAACTCCGTGATCGCCACGATCGAGGGAGGCGAACCGGTCGTCATCCCCAACGCCGAGGGGGAGCGGCTGACTCCGTCGGTGGTCGCGGTCACGGCGGGCGGAGAGCGGCTGGTCGGCCGCTTCGCCCGGCGTCAGGCCGTGACCAACTCGGCAAACACGGTGGCGTCGATCAAACGCTTCCTGGGCCGGAAGTTCAACGACCCGGCCGTGCAGCGCGACGCCAAACTCGTCTCCTACAAGCTGCAGGCGGCGCCGAACGGCGACGTGCAGGTGAAGATGGGCGACCGCTGGCACAGTCCGCAGGAGATCTCCGCGATGATCCTGCAGAAGCTGAAGGCCGACGCCGAGGCGTTCCTCGGCGAGAAGGTCGACCGCGCGGTGATCACGGTCCCCGCGTACTTTGACAACTCCCAGCGCGACGCGACGAAGGACGCCGGGAAGATCGCGGGCCTCACGGTCGAGCGGATCATCAACGAGCCGACCGCGTCGGCGCTGGCCTACGGCATGGAGAAGAAGGGCGACGAGAAGATCGCCGTCTACGACCTCGGCGGAGGCACCTACGACATCTCCATCCTCGATCTCTCCGAAGGCGTCTTCCAGGTGCTCTCGACCAACGGCGACACGCACCTCGGCGGCGACGATTTCGACCAGGTGATCATCGATTTCCTGGCGGACGAGTTCAAGCGGACCGAGGGCATCGACCTGCGCAAGGACCGGATGGCGCTGCAGCGGTTGAAGGAGGCGGCGGAGAAGGCGAAGATCGAACTCTCCAGCACCCAGCAGACCGACGTCAACCTGCCGTTCGTGACCGCCGACGCGAGCGGACCGAAGCATCTCAACGTGACGCTGACCCGCTCCAAGCTGGAGCAGCTGGTCAACCCGCTCGTCGAGCGTACGGGCGCCCCGATGGAGGCGGCGCTGCGCGACGCCGGCCTCGCCAAGACCGAACTCGACGAGGCGATCCTGGTCGGCGGGCAAACGCGGATGCCGGCGGTCCAGCGCAAGGTGCAGCAGTTCTTCGGGAAGGAGCCGCACAAGGGCATCAATCCGGACGAGGTCGTCGCGATCGGCGCCGCGATCCAGGGCGGCGTGCTCGGTGGGGAAGTCAAGGACATCCTCCTGCTCGACGTCACCCCGCTGTCTCTTTCAATCGAGACGCTGGGCGGCGTGGCCACCCCGCTGATCGAGCGCAACACGACCATCCCGACCCGCAAGAGCCAGGCATTCACGACGGCCGCGGACAACCAGCCGCAGGTCGAGATCAACGTGCTCCAAGGCGAGCGGCCGATGGCGAACGACAACAAGAGCCTCGGCAAGTTCATCCTCGACGGCATCCTGCCCGCGCCACGGGGCGTGCCGAAGATCGAGGTTACCTTCGACATCGACGCCAACGGTCTCGTCAACGTGACCGCCAAGGACCAGGCGACCGGCAAAGAGCAGAAGATCACGATCACCGGCTCGTCGGGGCTGTCGGACAGCGAGGTCCAGCGGATGGTCCGCGAGGCGGAGGAAAACGCGGAGGAGGACCGGAAGCGGCGGGAGGCGATCAGCCGGCACAATGACGCCGAGAGCATGGTCGTCCAGGCCGAGAAGACCCTTTCGGAGTACGGGGACCGGATCCCGGAGGAGATCAAGACCGAGCTGGACGGCAAGGTCCAGGCGGTCAAGGAGATCCTCGACACCGACCGCGAGAACGCCGACCGGCTGAAGCCGGCCTACGAGGAGATGGTGCAGAGCCTCTCCAAGGTCGGAACCGTGATGTACTCGCAGGCCGGCGCGGCCGACGGCGCGGGCGCGAACGGCGCGGAGGACTTCGGCGGCGGACCTTCCGCCGAGGACGAGGCGACGGTCGAAGGCGAGTTCCGCGAGGTCGGCGCCGACAAGCCGTAGTCGGCGATAGACTGATTGAGCGCAAAGATAGGACCCTGGGGCGGCGAAGCTCCGGGGTCCTTTGCGTTCACGTACGCGTTCGGTGCTTTGCATGTCGTCATATGACATCGCCTGGACCGACGACGGTTCTCGCTCCGGTCGAAGGGATTCCTCGACCCGGCCTGCGGGCTCGGCTCGGAGTGACGGTTTGGGGCGGCGCGTCGTCGACGGCGACGATGCCGATTGATCGTGCCCAGACAACTTGGGATGTCGAATAAGGCGAACTCCGCATGTCGTTCCACTTGGGACGGCGGCAGCGGAGGCTGGCCCCGCATGTCATTCTGACGAAGGAAGAATCTCGTCGTTTTCCGGGCCATCCGCGGTATGACGATGGATAGAGTGCTTGAGCCATCGTTCGGCCCGTCGTCCCCGGAATCTAGGCGCATCGCTATGCCCCCCCTCCACCCGCGGGGAACGGTCTTCGCAATCAGATCATCTTTGTCGGCTGTCGTCGCATGGCGCCGTCCATCGTCAAACGACCTGCCGAGACGGCTACGAGATCCTTCGTGCCTCAATAGTCCGACCATGGGCATTCGTCCGGTGTGCAGAGACCGACGAGATCCTTCGTGCCTCAGTAGGACGTCCAGCGATCATTGTCCGGCGGTGGGCGAGGCGTCGTGGTCGGCGGGCGGTTCGGGGACGGGGTAGAGGTGGGGCAGGCGGGTCCGGGCGTCGGTCGTCGAGAAGCGCCAGCTG
>JBPCRG010000268.1:0-5638 GCA_050997095.1 Thermomicrobiales bacterium
TCATCGCACTGGGGCGCCGGAGGGGACGGTGGTTGTGGTTCCGGGGAACGCGGCAAGGGGTGGGGGGGTGCTGGTCCTGTGGGACGGCGGACCTTCCTCTTTCCGCGACCTGACGGTTGCCTTCGACCTCTCCGGCAGCCTGATCGGCACCCCGCAGTGGGGCCCGACCCACGCCGCCCCGGCCGCGGGCCCGGCGACCGTCTCGGGAACCGGTCTCGACGCGGGGGTCGGGCCGTGACGGTTCGCCGTTCGGAGGGAGATCTGCGATGACGACGATTGCGCAAGGTGCGGCGGGCGCGGAAGGCGCGCAGGAATGGGATGCCGCCTCGTACCACCGGGTCTCGAACCCGCACGTGACATGGGGCGCCGGCGTGCTGGCGCGGCTGCCGACGCGCGGCGACGAGACGGCGCTGGACGCGGGGTGCGGCACGGGGCGGCTGACGGCCGAGCTGCTGGAGCGTCTGCCGGGCGGGAGGGTGATCGCGGTCGACCGCTCGGCGAACATGCTCGACGCGGCGCGGGAGCATCTTTCGCCGCGCTTCGGCGACCGGGTCTCGTTTCGGCAGATGGATCTGCAGTCGATCGACCGCGGGGTGCTCGGGGAGGAGGTCGATCTCGTCTTCAGCACGGCGACCTTCCACTGGATCCCCGACCACCCGCGGCTCTTCGCCGGGCTGGCCTCGCTGCTGCGGCCGGGCGGACACCTGGTGGCGCAGTGCGGCGGCGGGCCGAACATCGCGCGGCTGCGGGCCCGGGCCGCGACGCTTCAGGACGCCCCCGAGTTCGCCCCGCATTTCGCGGGCTGGCCGGGGCCGTGGACCTTCGCCGACGACGTCACGACCGCGGCGCGGCTGGCCGCGGCCGGATTCGACGGGATCGGGACAGGGCGGGTCGCGGACCAGACGATCTTGGCCGACGCCGCGGCGTACCGCGAGTTCCTCGCCACCGTGGTTCTCGGCCAGCACCTTGCGCGCCTGCCCGACGACGAGCTGCGGACGCGCTTCGTCGACGCCCTGACCGTGCAGGCGGCGACGGACGCCCCCGCGTTCATGCTCGACTACTGGCGTCTGAACATGCATGCGCGGCGTCGGGTCGGGGAATAGCGCACGGAGCGAACGCTCCGGCGAGCGATAGGGGGAGAGGCACCGACGCATCCGTCGAGCAGCATCGGCAAGCCTCCCATCCGATCCCAGGTGTACGGGGTGCATGAACGATTTTCGATCATGGGTGAGGTTATTTGCATTGAACTATAGATTTATCTGTTGAATGTTATCAATGAGATATCTGTCCTCCTCGAAGAAGAATAATGCCTGCAAGTGGAACAGCGGTCCCTGCGTCGCCGCCTCGCGCGCAAGCACGATGATCGCCGACACCCCGCCGTCGGCCGTTCCATACGGCGCTTGGACGTCGACCAGGACGCTGCGGTCCGCTGGCGGCAGGGGAGTGGCTTGCTCGGACGGAGCAAGCAGTTCCTCCACCGTCAACCCTGATGTCGCGAGGGTCTCCTTGATCGACTTGACCGTGAAGAGCGCGAACAGGCGAGGCCGGTCTCCCGCGTTGGCGCAGGCGACAAACTCCGCGGCCGTGGACCGGACCGCCAGCGCCGTGGCTTTGTCCGCCATGGGCCATTCCGGCTTGAGCGCGCCGATTGTTGGAACCGCTTCGGGACCCGTCGCGGCCGGGATCGGCGACCAAGCGACGGTCGGCGCGGTCCCCATCGCCGACACCATTGTGGGCTTGATCGAGGCGTAGGCCGACGCCGGGCGCGGGGCGACGTCGCAGCCCATCGCGGGAACCGGCGTGGCGTCGGTGGCCAGAACCGTCGGCGCGCCTCCCCAGACGGAAACACCGACGACGAACACGGTCAGAAGCGACGATGTCCATCGTGGACGTCGGTGCCTGGTTGTTCGAACCGACCGAACTGATCGCCGATCCGTCTGGATCATCCCAAGTCCTTGTATCGTGCCCAAAAGCCGAACGGATGGGCAGGCAGGTTCAAGCAGGCGCATGGTCGTGGCCGCTCGCCAGCTCCATGTCCTGGGATTGACACGGGACGGACTCGAAGACCGAGCCGAGAAAGGCGATCAACTCGGGAAGGTCGGTGGCCGACCCCAGCGACAGGCCGAACGCGAACCAGACGAGACCGAACGGCAGCACGGCCAGACCCAGCACGAGCGGCAGCGATCCGTGCCCCGTCCATCCCGTCCCGCCGACGAGCGAGGCCAGGACGATGAGCGCCCCGACCGCCCCCGCAAAGAGAAACTGGAATCCCGGCATCATCAGCACGACGGAGCGCCGGACGGTGATCCGGATTGCCGTGCCGCCTGCGATCGGAACGAAGGCGCCTTTGACGGTCAGGGCCAGATTGCCCTGGGTGAACGCTTGGGTCGCGAGGATGAGCGAGAAACCCGACGACGTGACGAACCCGATCGCGCGCTTGCGGTCGTGCAAAAGCGTCAGGGTCGTCTCCCCGCGCAGCCGCTCGGCGCACTGCGCCGGCGACAGGGGCGAGCAGACCTGGGACGTTGGCGTCACGCGCGTCCTCCTTCCTCCCATGGTCGACGACTCTCCCGCTCCACCGTTGCCGCCGGTCACGTGAATGAATCCACGTGATCGGCCACCCAGCCTTTCAAGCCGTTCGGCGACGCTGGTCGGTCGGTCTTGCCCAACGTTGCCGCCTGCCCTGAGATTCGCCATCGACCCATGCTGGCAACGGCGATGCCCGAAGGCGATCTCCTCCTGTCGCGCAGCCTGGCCACGTTTCCCGTTGGAACCCGCCGTCCCAGTCTGGCGAGCCGGGAGAGTCCATCGGGGATGTCCGTCCGTCTGGTCAGGGAGGTTGTGCATGAAGATTGCCTGGCTTGCCTATGACGCTACCGGATGAAGGAGGGGACCGGGGCGGGGGCGTCGAGGGGGCGGAGCATGCTGGTCATGGAGGGGCCGGAGGAGGGGGCCTCGATCACGGCGTCGATCAGCCAGCGGTCGGCGGCGCGGGCGAAGACCAGCACCTTCTTGGTGTCGCCGACGTCGGGGATGCGCGTGACCAGGATCGCGCTGGCCCGGCCGTCCTGGAGCAGGCGGACATCGCGCAGATCGACGAAGACCTCCTGCCGCTCCGGCGGCAACGGTATCCCGGGATGGCGGAGCGACTCGATCTCCGCGACCGGCATCGGGCCGCCGCGGCGGAAGTGGTCGTCGGTGAAATGGGCGAAGGCGCGCAGGGCCAGCTGCGCGTTGAAGGCGGCGATGACCTCGCGGATCACCCCGGTCAGCGCGGCCACGGTCTGCGCGCTGGCGAAGACGCCGGAGCGGATCTTGGGCAGGGTCGGCATGCGGGTCGATCCCGCCTGCCGACCGGCGATGCCGAGCCCGATGATCACCTCCAGCACCCGCGGCGGCGCGGCGTCGTCGACCGGCGCGTCGTCGAAGTCGTCCGCGCCGCCGCCTCCCCCTGCCACCAGCAGGCCGCGCTCGCGCAGCCCGATCACGCTGCGCCAAAGCGCGACCTCCGGCACGGGGATGCGCTGGGCGAGGTCGGCGAGCGAGCCGGTCTCCCGGCGCAGTTCCTCGATCACGCGCGTTTCCAGCAGGGTGCAGGCCGACCCGGCGGCGGACCCCGCGCCCGCGCGCGGCAGCGAGAGCAGGGCGTCGGAGGGCGGCAGCAGCGATCGGAGCGTGACCATCTCGTCGGCGCGGCGGGAGGCCTCGAGCACGATGCCGTCGGTGTTGAGCGAGACGAGGCCGCGTTTGGCCAGTGGCGCGGCGTCGCGGTTGAACATGAACGAGCCGTGCTTGGCCACGATCACGCGGGTCAGCGCGTCGACGCACTGCTCCTCGGCGGCGCGGGCGAGGTCGTCGTTGCCGGCCCAGCCGCGGTCGATCAGGATCTGCCCGAGCGGCCGGCCGCGGCCGTTGCGGTCCTGCTCCTGGATCGCGGCGTCGAGGCGCTCCTGGTCGATCACGCCGAGGCGGACGAGCACCCGACCGAGGCGGAGCGAATGGTTCGACGACGACATCAGGATCACCTTGCCGTCGTTCAGGAAGGTCTGGACCTCGTCGCCGTCGGCGGTGATGGTCAGGCGGCGGGCATGGCGGCGCCGGGCGAGCACCGAGAGGAGCTCGGCGACGCCGATGTCGACGGTTTCGCCCATGAACGCCATTCGCCCCGACCTTCCCCCGCGCCCTGCCCACGGCACGTCGACACGGCCGCAGCGGGCGCAGTGGGCGGCGCGGCCACCCAGAGCATAGCCTTCCCCCACGGGAGGGCGACATGCCCCAGCGGTACTGACGAGGGGGTCGGGGATCGGGGGTCAGGGATCGGGGTCGAGCGTTGGGGGTGGGAAACTGGGGACTGGAGACGCAGTCTTCGCGTCCCTGACCCCCGATCCCTGACCCCCACAAAGGAGATCCACCATGAACCACGCACGGCAGCCGGAGGTGATGGTCGTCGGGGGCGGGCTGCTCGGGTGGAGCGCCGCGCACCGGATCGCGAAGGGCGGGCGCCGGGTCGCGGTCGTCGACCGGGCGGACGCGGGGCACGCGACGCAGGCGGGCGCGGGCATCATCTGCCCGGGCGCGAGCCTCAACGCGGCGGCCGGGTTCGAGGCGATCGGGCGGGCGGCGGTCGACTATTACCACAAGCTGATCCCGGAGTTGGCGGAGGATGGCGCGCCGGAGACCGGCTACGACACGGTCGGGATCCTCTTCGTCGGCCGCGACGACGGGGAGTGGGAGCGGCTGCCTGAGGCGATGCGGACGATGGCGCGCCGCCGGGACGCGGGGATGGGCAACCTCGGGCGGCTGGAGCCGATCGACGGCGCCGCCGCGCGGGAGCTCTTCCCGCCGCTCGTCGATCTGCCGGGGGCGATCTGGATCCCGGAGGCGGCGCGGGTGGACGGCCGGCTGCTGCGCGACGCGCTGCGGCAGGCGGCGATCCGGCACGGGGCCGTCGCGATCGCGGGCGACGCGCGGCTCGTCCGCGAGGTCGACCGCGTCGCGAAGGTCGTCGTCGGCGCGGAGACGTTCGCGCCGGAGATCGTCGTGATCGCGGGCGGGGCGTGGTCGAACGCGCTGGGCGAGGCGATCGGCGTCACGATCCCGGTCCACCCGCAGCGCGGCCAGATCATCCACCTCGATCTGCCGGGGGTCGAGACCGGCCGCTGGCCGATCGTCGAGGGGTTCTCGCCGCAATACCTGCTCACGTTCCCGGGCAGCCGGGTGGTGGCGGGGGCGACGCGGGAGCACGACTCCGGGTACGACGTGCGGATGACCGCCGGCGGTGTGCACAGCGTGCTGACGGAGGCGCTGCGGGTCGCACCGGGGTTGGCGGCGGGGACCGTGGCCGAGATCAGGATCGGATTGCGCCCCTTCAGTCCGGACGGACTGCCGTTCGTCGGGAACGCGCCGGGCCTTTCCAACGTCTATCTCAACACCGGGCACGGTCCGTCCGGATTGCAGCTGGGGCCGGTCTCCGGCGCGGCGGTCGCGGCGCTGATCGATGGCGAGACGCCGCCGTTCGACCTCGCGGCGGTCGACCCGGCGCGATGGGTGACGGCGTAGTGGCGACAGGCCTCGGTCGCCCGACAGGAACAGGATCTGGAACATGACTGATGCCACGAGCGGGAAAGGAACGTCGATG
>JBPCRG010000278.1:0-2754 GCA_050997095.1 Thermomicrobiales bacterium
GACCCCGCCGGGGAGCCCGAGGATCGTCATTCCGATCGGAGCCCGCAGGCGGAGTCGAGGAATCTCTTCGAGCGAAGCGAGAATCTCGTCGGTTGAGCCATTGGCGAATGACGTTGCATGGGGCACCCAGGACTAAAGAATCAGGTGTACGCAGTCGGGGCATGCAGAAAGCTCGGTGCATCTTGCGAGTTATCGCCGTCACGCAATTCGCAAGGCTGTCGACTTCGCCCCGGATTGGCTTTGCCACGGCAAGAACCAACTCGAGGCAATCGATCCGGAGTGGTGGAGCAACTCCGAAGTTGTCGCGGTCCCGGCGGTCAACGTAGCGGCAGGATCGTGGACGATCCGACAGCCTCAAGCGAAAACTTGAAGCTTTCGGAAAGGGTCAACGGAGCTGGCAGGTTTGACCGGGCCAAACTTACAGAGCCCGCATCAGCGTCCCTGTCACTTACGTCATGAACTCGGAGAACGGGTGACCGGTCTCGATCAGTCCCGAGACGAGAACCACCGTCGGCACGGTCCCGACGTTGCGTGCGCTGTGAATCACTCCCTGCTCGAACAGCGCGTCCCCCGCCTTGAGCGTGGTTTCGACGCCAGGCTTGAGTTCCTCCGTCGGGCCTGGGGTCCCGTCGACGGCCGGATGCAGAATCTGGGCCGAGCCTTCCTTCAGCGTGTAGTTGAGTTCACCGGACTCGATCGCAAGCACGAGCGCGCCGGGATGTTGATGCAGACCGACGAAGCCGCCGGGCGCGAAGGTGAGGCGCACGAGCATCAGGGTATGGCCAGGTCCCGCATCCGGCAGACCCTTCCCCAAGACCTCGATCTTCAGTCCCTTCGCGTTGGAGGCCGGAGCGGCGGGCGTGGCGCCCTGGGCAGCGGCGAACGGAAGCTGAGGGGAGGCGACAAGTGCCAGCAGAGCGATCGCGAAGACCGACAGCATGACGGCGACGCGCCGCAGGGCGCGCCCTCTTGCATCGAACACCGAGACGACGGAATGGCGTTGCATGCCGAATCTCCTTCCGTCAACCCGGAACGCCGATCGACAGCGACATGGTGTCAGGCGAGGGCGGAGATGACGTGTTTTTCCTCTTTCAAATAAAATAGCAAGCTTGTCAAGCACCTCGCTCCGCACCCGGGCCGTTCAGGTGCGATCGTCGACGCCGGCGGCCGGGGAGATCGTTTCGAGGCGTTCGCGGACAAGATCGGGGCGGTTCGAGATGATGCCGTCGACGCCGTGGCCGATCACCCGGTCGATGTGCGCGGGCCGATCCACGGTCCAGGCGTAGACGCCCAGGCCGGCGGCGTGACATCGTTGGACGAGCAGATCGGAGCAGACGTGATGCTGGATCATCACCTCGGTCGCGCCGCACCATCGTGCTGCGGCGATCATCGGGCGCGGCAAGAGGTGCGGTTGCATAGCCGTCGCCAGCGAACGGAACGCGGCGCTGTTCCACGCGGTCGCGAGGTGGCCGGTGGAGAGCCCGTATCGCAAACGGGGGATCGCGCGCTTGACGGTGCGGATGGTCTGGACGTAGGTGGTCGAGACGATGACGTCGCGGCCGCGGGCGAGCCTGCCGAGTTCCGCGACGAGCAGGCGTTCAAAGCCGGGCGCCTTCACGTCGACGATCAGCGGCAGATCCGGACCGAGAACCTCCAGCGCCTCGGCAAAGGTGAGCAGCCCGTCGATCAGCCGCCGGAGATCCGGCGTCCGGGCGGCGCGGACGGCCACCAGATCGCCGTTCCCGGCGCGGATCCGCTCGTCGTGCAGCAGGAGCAGCTCGCCGTCGCCGCTCTCCTGGACGTCGAACTCGACGCGGTCGACGCCGAGACGGACCGCCTGTTCCAGCGCCTGCCTGCTGTTTCCCGGAAAAAAGTCCCCGGCTCCGCCATGCCCGACGGTCTCGATCCCGATCTTGCGGACTGGAGTTGTCACACGATTCCCCGCCGCTGCAATCGTTGGTAGAGCGTGATCAGCGCGAGCACGTAGGTCGATCCGAGCAGGTAGGAGGTCACGACATCGGTGAACCAGTGGTGGCCGAGATAGATCCGGCTGGGTCCGACGAGCGCGATCAAGGCGGACAAGCACCCGACGACGCTTCGCCGCAACCAAGGCGCTTCTATCCGTTGAGAGGCGAGGAAGGCAAGGAATCCGTAGACCCCGGTGTAGTTGATCACGTGGCCGCTGGGGAAGCTCGTGCCGCCGATTCGGGCCGGGGCGACGGTGAACCGATCAGGATGGGGCCGGGGTCGGCGCATCAAGAACTTGATCGCGCCGGAGATCCCGCTCGTGCCCCACGCAAGCAGCTGGAAGAGCGCATCGACCCGATCGGCGAGGAGCGCGATCGCCGACGGGATGGCAAGGGGCAAAATCCTGCTCTGCGGCGGGAAGCCGGCCCACGACGCGGTCCGCATCGTGGCGACGAAGGCGGGATTCGATCGGCGCTGGATCGCCGTGGTGATCCGGGCGTCGAACCCGGCCGTCTTCCCGCGTCGGACGGAATGGGCGATGACTCCCGCCGTCGACACCGCCGCGACGGCGTAGATTCCCCGGATTCGAAGAGACACCCGCGACCCCTTCCAAAGACAACGCGCCGACGTGGCAAAGCATACCCGCAGAATTTGGATGAAGCGGACGCGTGGTAGATTTTCCGGGTTGAATTGCGGAAAGGTTTCCCATGATCTCGATCGCCGGTCCTTCTGGCGCTTCCGGCGTCACCTCTCGACGCAGGCTCTTTCCGGTCACCGTCGGCTTGC
>JBPCRG010000298.1:0-3607 GCA_050997095.1 Thermomicrobiales bacterium
GTCACAACGTCCTCCCGATTGATCGTGGCGTGGCGTGACGGCCAAGGAGATCGGCGCAGGTGATCGCCCGCCCGATCCCGTCGGCTTCCGTGGCGGACGTCCGCCCCCCGGCCGGCGTGTGCCGACCGGGGGGCGACGGATCGTGGGCGGATTCGGATTGGGCTTCCGAGCAAACGGTCACGCCATCCTCGCCGCTCATGGCCGGCGGCTACAGGAACCGCCAGACGATCGGGCAGTTGATCACGATGCCGACCGAGCCGTAGGGCGCCCCGTCGGGGCCGGTCAGCCATCCCTGCTGGGCGAGGCCGAGGATCTGGAACTCTTCGGTGACGCGGGCGCGGTAGCCCTTGTCGATCGCCTCTTTCGTCCAGACGCCGAGGTTGGCGTCCCAGATCGGGCTGTAGTCGGTGGCGACGGAGGGGATGCCGCCGAGCACGTTCAGCGGAGAGCGGCCGTCGGTGATCGCGCTGTTCAGACCCTACCGCTGCGGGGTGTCCTTGCCGGTGGGTCCGTTCGCGGTGATGAAGATCCGCTCGACCGGGCTAAACGCGCTGTCGTCGTGGCCGACGGTGATGTCGTGCAGGGCCGGAGCGAACGTGGCCGTCTCGAGGGTCGCGACGGTGGCATCCGAGGCGTCCGTGCTGAGGTAGAGGACGGGTTTGCCGAAGCTGAAGCCGGAAGTCAGGTTGATGGTGACGGTCATGTCCTTCGGGCAGATCTTCACGACCTTGTCGTGGACGAGGTCGTGGTCCGCTTTGCCCTCGCAGAATGCGTCGAGCTGGTCGGCCGTGGAGCCGAAGGCGACGATCGGGGCGTTGTAGACGAAGCCGCCCGCGTTCACGATCTTGACGAGCGGGGTGTACGCCGCGTCGCCGACCGAGCCGGGGGTCGCGGATTTGGGCGGGAAGGCGTTCTCGCCGTCCCCCGGAACGAGCGACAGCTTGGGCGAGAAGTCGACCGTGCCGCTCTTGAAGGTCAGCGACTGATCCTTCTCCAGCGTCGCCTCGCGGACGGCCGCGCCGACCGCCGAGTAGGTCAGTTTCGTCGAGTAGTTCAAGCCGAGCGCGTCGGCGTTCCCTTTGTCGTTGGTGTCCGTGAGGATGTACCAGACGGTCTTGCCGTCGGCGGTCTGGCCCTTGTAGAGCGGCAACTGGACGGTGCCCGCCTTCGTGTCGACCGTGCCTGCGCGAAGCAGCTGATGGGGGCCGACCAGCTCCGGATCGAAGCTCGACGGCGGGGGACCGAAGTAGACCTGCGGAATGTCGGCGCCGATCGAGGCGGGGGCGGGGGCCGAATCGTTCGTGCTGTCTTGGGCGAGCGCCGGCAGACCCGACGCCAAAGCGAGCGTCATCATCGCCGCCGCGCCGAAGAGCACGCCCGCGCGTTTCCGCAATCGTCGAACAGAGAACTGTCGCATGCCTGGGACTCCTTTCGTCCATCCGGACGAAGATCGGTTCGCGCGGTCCGCTCCAAACGCGCCTCGCGTTCGTGAGCATCGCCCTCCTGGCGGTTGACCTCGGTCGGCCGGGGCCGTTGACTCGGCGCCGCGACTGACCCTCCGACCATACGGAGCCCTAGTGACACGGGACCCGGGGATCATTACGCGTCTCTGACCTCCGCGTTGATCGTCCGGTCAGATTCGTCACCGCCCGTCGGCAGGCGTGGCAGGCGATTCGGCCGGGCCGTCGACGCGGATGCCGATCGGCCGTATGCTTCCGAATCGCGACGCCTGACTTGCGCGATGCGGGCCCGATGCGCTCCTCGGCCTGGGGGCTGGACGACTATGGACGACGCTCCTCCTTCCGACGGTGGCGACGGGCTGGCGTCGGCGGCGAGCGTCGATGAGATGCGCCTGATCGCCGGTCTGCGCGCCCGCGACGAAGCGGCGTTCGTCGAACTGGTCGCCCGCCACCAGCCGGCGCTCCTTCGCCTCGCGATGCTTTACGTCTCGGACCGGGCGACCGCCGAGGACGTGGTCCAGGAGACGTGGATCGGCGTGCTCAACGGGATCGACGGGTTCGCGGGGCGGTCGGCGTTCAAGACGTGGCTCTACACCATCCTGATGAACCAGGCCAGACGACGGGGCGCCCGCGACAGCCGCACGATCCCCTTCTCCGCCGCCTGGGTCCCCGCGCCCGGCGAATCCGAGCCGTCGGTCGATCCGAGCCGCTTCATCGCCGAGGGGGAGGACCGCGGCCACTGGACGTCGTCGCCGAGACGCTGGTGCGACATCCCCGAGGACCGGCTCCTCTCGGCGGAGCTGCGGGGGCGGATCGAGGCGGCGATCGCGGCCCTGCCGCCGACGCAGCGCGAGGTGGTCACCCTGCGCGACGTCGCCGGATGGTCGTCGCAGGACGTCTGTAACGCCTTGCGGTTGACCGAGATCAATCAACGGGTTCTGCTGCACCGGGGCCGCTCGAAGGTGCGGCGCGCGCTCGAAGGCTACTTGGGCGGCGGCGATGGGCGGAGATGACGCGATGACCGAGCCGGGTTTCTCCGAATTGGCCTGCCAGGAGCTTGTCGAACTGGTGACCGAGTACATCGAGGGCGCGCTGCCGATCGACGACCGGGCGCGGCTCGAGGCGCACCTGGCGGAATGCCCCCGCTGCCGGGAATACGTCCGCCAGTTCGCGCAGACCACGCGGCTGATCGGCCGGATCGCCGCCGCCGACGCCGTCCCGCCGGTCTCGCCGGACCTGCTGACGGCGTTTCGGGCGTGGAGAGAGCGCTAATCGAGGCCAAGCTGTCGCCGGAGCTTGTCTTCAATGATTTGCCGCCCGAACTGGTGCACATCCGTAAAGCGGTCGACGATCGACAGGGCCGAAACCAGCGTCGGGTCGATCCAGCTCAGCAGTTCGACCATTTGCGCATGGATGTCATTGACAGCCATGACAGGTGCGGGAGTTCCAAGATTCGGACGTGGAATTCCGAACAGGATCGGTTCATGGTGCATACTTCTATTTCGAAGCTCCGCAAAGAGGCTGACCCGCTCAAAAACGTCCGCCCTGCCGATCTTTCGGCTTGGATGCACGCTCGACGGGAGATGCGGGAATACCGCCTTAAGGAGATGTTCACCGTCGCCCCACCAGAGATCGTGGTAGCGTTTCTCAAAGAGATAGGGCCAGAACCCGAAGGTCAGGTCGGCGATGATCGAGTCGGCGGTGGGTGGGCTTTCAGACGACCCGCAAGTCTGGACCATTTCTCGTTGATGATCTTCAGATCGCTTGGCTTGAGAATCGCCCAAAACCATTGAGCTGCGGCGGCATGATCGGTGAACGCGTTGTGGATGGAGTTGCGGAGGGCGATCTCGACCCAGGCGATGCCTTACAGGAGCGCCTCGGAAAGAGCGAGATTCCAGAGATACGACACGGCAGTTTCCAATGGGTCGTCGTCCGCCGGGCGATAGCGGTCGAGGCGGGGTTTGGAAACCAACCGTTCCAGATTGTCGACAAACATGCCGATCACCGCGACCATGCTCCTCCTTTGCCGATCCCAACGTGGACCATGGCGGGACGACTCACGAGTTGCTAACCTGCGTCGCATAACCCCAGGGTATCCATCACTCGAACGGTGAAATCCGGGCGAAGCTGAAGACCCTGGGGTTCTG
>JBPCRG010000304.1:0-4383 GCA_050997095.1 Thermomicrobiales bacterium
ATCGCGGGTCGAATCCAAACGTTGGTCGCGACGATGGCGGGGTAGGTGGCCGCGAAGGCCCAGACGAACGTGTTGAGCCCCATCATCGCGGCGCAGCCGAGATGAAAGCCGATTCCCGCCAGCAGGAAGCCGATGAGGAACGGCCGGGGGGCCGCGAGCGCGATGAAAGCGCTCGATTCCCACGCGATCACAGCCAAACCGGCCAAGTGCGAGAACTGAGGATGGTCGCGCAGGATCCTAGCCACCGGGGCATGACCGAGCACCCGCGTCTGCATGATCTCGGTCAGCGCGGCGCCGCTTTGCCAAACCGTCGAGGATGCCTTGTACAATCCGGAGACGAGATAGGCCAGACAGGCTTGCGCGGCCAAAAACGTGACCGCGCACCGCAATGCCGTCTCTGTCTGGAAAGTCCGGCCGATGAGCGCCGCGACCAAGATCAGCAGCATCATCTGATCGGCGCCGTCGACCGAGAGATGGTGCCGCTTCATCTCGATGACGTGGAGCACGACGGCCGGAAGGAGCAGCCACGCCTCCGCCGGCCGTGCAACGAGCGCGACGCCGACTGCGGCGTCGACCGCCAGCAGCGTCGTGAACATCCGCGGGCCGATCGCTTGGAACACGCGAAGGGAATGGGCTCCGATCGCCGTGCGCCGTCGCGGATTCGTGAGACCGGCGATGCCCCAGTCGAGCAACCCACCCGGGCGGCGTTCAGTCCCGGTCACCAGCAGTTCGGCGACCGTGACCAGTCGGCCCACGCAGGCGAGCCGGACGCCGAGGTCAAGCGCCGCGCTAGGAGAGAGGTCGCCCGGCACCGAAAACTCTGGCGACGGATCGAGCGTTCCGACGGGTCGCCATCGGGGCGGCGGGTTCCGGAATGAGATGAGTGCCCGAGACGAAGATCGTCGTCGGCAGCCGTTCGCCGCCCTGATAGCGAACGGCCACGATCCGGAACTGCACGGCGTGGGCGTCGGGGCTGAGCGCCGAGACTTTGCCAAGCAGCAGCAGATAGGGAATGCTCAGGAGGATCGTCCGGCCCCCCACCCGCTTGTGCTTGGCGATGGTGATCTGGTCGCACGCCTGAAACATCGCCTTTTGCCCCCTTCGTCGGGGATTGAAGAACGCGTGCGCGGGCCGACGGTCCGCGATTCCGTCGAAGTGCTCCCACTCCCCCGCCGTTCCGGGCGCGGACGGGGATGCGCCGCTCGCCGCTGACATCCAACGTCGGTGCCACAACTCGAAATCGGACCGGATCGGCCTCGGCGAGAAGAAGTTCCACGCGGGAAGGAGATGACCCACCGGATCCCTTCTCCGGATCTTCAAGAGCGCCGGATGCGGGATCTGGGTGAGCACGCCCAGCACGAACCAGCCGATGAAGATGGCAGAGACGGCGAAGTCGACAAGCGTCACCGCACGCGCTGCTGCCGCTCGACGAGGCGCCGCCGGGCGGCGGTAAGATCCCGGCCGCTCGGTAAAGGCATCCGAGGTCCGCGGGAGACGGCGTCGCCGGCCGCGCTGCTCGACCGTTCCGGCAGATCCACCTCCCTTATCGGGCCGCCGGGTCCGATGTCGCCGATGTCGCCGATGTCGGCGAGCTGCCCCACCTGCGCGATTTGCGCGATCTGACCCGTGTCGCCGATGTGAGCGATCTGGCCCACATCGCCCAAATGCCCGATCTGCCCGGTATGGGCCAATTCACCGATGTGGCCGACCTCGGCCGAGTCGCCGATGTCCCCGAGCTGGCCGAATTCGCCCCGGTGGGCGATCTGCCCGATATGGCCGGCGTCGGCCAGCTCGCCCAGTTCGCCAAAGTCGCCGCGGTGGCCGAGATCTCCCAGATGCGCGATCTCCCCGATCTGGCCGATCTGGCCGGCCTCGGCCAGGTCGCCGATGTCGCCCAGTTCACCGAGGTCGCCGCGATGGGCGAACTCCCCGATTTGCGCAATCTGGCCGATGTCCCCGATATCCGCGATTTTGCCGATGTCCCCGAGGTTGGCGATTTGGCCGGTGTGGCCGACGTCGGCGAACTCGCCCAGTTCGCCCAATTCACCCCGTTGGCCGAACGCCCCCGATTGCGCGATTTGGCCTGCGTCCGCCAGATTGCCAAGTTCACCTAGATCGCCGAATTGATTTTTCATGCGCTCGTACTCCCGTCGCGAGATGTCGACAGATTTCACCCAGGGATGCGGCACGGCTGGCGCGGCGCAGACCCCGCCAGAATTCGGGGCCGACTCCGAACGTCGACTCCGCCATCGATCGGACGCGAAGAGACACTGTTTCTTTGTCTGAACATCTGATTCTCAGGTTAGCACGCTCCGCGCAAATAGCAAGGGGTAAAGCCCCCCGATCGATTGACCTGAATGGATAGCCGAGCACCCTCCGTCCTGCGCCGACTCCTTCTCCAGGTTCGGCGCGCGAGCGGTCACGACGCCCGGCCGATCCCCATTCCCGGCTGCGCCCAGCGTCAAACGCCGGACCGGACGCCCCGCGGCGCGACTCAGAGCCCGTGCCGATCCCAGAGGAATTTGAGAAGCGCCGCTTCCTCGCGCACCATGTAGTCGATTTCGTCTCTCGAATCCTGCTTGATCGGACTCTGCACGGCGGGCCGCGCCGTCGGGATCAGCCCGAGGTAGCGCGCCATCGCCTTGACCCGAAAGAGGTGGAACCCGTCGCTGACGAGCAGCACCCGGCCGAGCGACCGCTTGCGCAGCAGCGTCGCCGCGCCTTGGAGGCTTTCCCAGGAATCGGTCCCGCGGTTCTCCAGCGCGATCGCGCTTCGCGGCACTCCGTGGGCGGTCAGGTAGTCGCGGCCGCTTTCGGCCTCGGTGAACCGGTCGCCGCTCTGGCGTCCGCCCGTGACGACGATCAACGGGGCGACGCCCTCGTGGTAGGCGGCCAGGGCTTCGTCGAGGCGGGCTTCGAGCACCGGCGACGGCGCACCGTTGTACTGCGCCGCGCCGAACACGACGATTGTGTTCACGCGGCCGCTCTGCTCCGACCGCACCTGCCAGTAGATCGCCGCGAAGAGCGACAGGCCGAGCAGCCCGGCCGCGACGACCGCGAACAGAGACCCCGTCAGCGCCCAGCGCCATGCCTCCGCCCAGAGTCCACGGCGGAATGTCCGCGCGGAACCGCGAAGCGCGGGCGAGGACGCGGCTCCGCCTGTCGGCGCGGGCCAGGTCGTGTAGGTCGGAATGCGCGACGTCTCGTCCCCGGATCTCATCACCGGGATGATGACACGCCCGGGGAGGCGGAACAACGATCGACTGCCGCGGCGGAGGCCGATCCCGCGGCGGTCGGTCCGATCAGCCGGCGGCGCCGCGCACGTCGTCGCCGGGAACTGCCGGAGCCGACCCGCTCTCCTGTTGAGCGGAGTCGACCTCGGCCGGACGTCTGCCCAGCTTGCCGGCGGTCACCAGCGTCGCCAAGACGTCGTTGATCACCCGCACGCCGAGGATCGAGGTGATGTCCGAAACGTCGTAGGGCGGGGAGACTTCGACGACCTCCATCCCCGCCAGACCCTCGCGGGTCACGATGTGCAGCATCCGAAGCGCCTCCCGCGGGGTCAGTCCGCCCGACTCCGGAGTGCCGGTGCCGGGCGCGTAGGCGGGGTCGACCGAGTCGATGTCGAAGGAGAGGAAAACCGCCTTCGCGTCTTTCCAGGCGATCTCGAGCGCGATCTCCGCGATCCGCTCCAACCCGAATCGGTCGATGTCGGTAATGGTGATCGAGGTCGCGCCCCGATCCCGCGCGGTCCGCACGCCGGCGCGCGACCCGGTCCAGCCGCCGATCCCGATCTGCACGAGGTTCGTCGCCGGCGCGTTCGGAATGTTGGTCGCGTGGAAGAAGGGCGTGCCGTGCATCCGCTCGTCGTAGTTGAACTCCGACATGTCGGTGTGGCGGTCGAAGTGGATGATCCCGATGTTGCCGTCGATGTACGGAGCCAGCCCGCGGATGTCCGGATAACCGATCGAGTGGTCCCCCCCCAGGATCACCGGAAAGACTGACCGCTCGTGCAGGTAGGCGACCGCCTTGTCGATCTGGTCGAAGCTCTTCTCGATGTTCGCCGGGATCACCGACACGTCGCCGACATCGACCATGTTCAGCGACTCGATCAGGTCGACGCCGAGCTCGAAGTTGTAGCCGCTGCCGAGGGAGGAGATCGAGCGCATCGCCTGCGGAACCCAGCGCGTGCCGGAGCGGAACGTCGTCCCGCAGTCCAGCGGCACGCCGAGGATCGCGACATCCTGCCCGCCCAGCTCCCGCATGTCCGTCAGGAACGGTGAGGTCAGGAAGGTGCCGGAGTTCGAGTACCGCCATCGTCCGCGGTTGAACAGCGGGATCGAGCGGTCGTTGACGCTCGCCGCCGACGGCAGCCCCCACTCC
>JBPCRG010000314.1:0-3304 GCA_050997095.1 Thermomicrobiales bacterium
TTGCACGCCGACTCCGGTCGAGTCGGCTCCGGTGGCGGCGGTCTTCCCCGTGCCAATTTCCCCGGCCATGGGCGGTCCGATGTCGCCGGCGCCGGCGACAGGCACTGAATCGTCCGCCGACGCGCGACCTACGCGGGCGACGGCCGACACCGTCCCCACTGCGATCGCGACCGAGCCGACACGGGTCAGCAACGTTCTCCGGCTGATCTGCTCACCGGTCTTCAAGGAGTCAGTCATCGTGTTCCTTCCATGCAGACAAGTCTGGAGTCATCGGGCGGGTCGCAACCGCGCGCGTGGCCTCGCGCCTCGCTCCGGCTGTTCCGCGCATCTCCCGACGGCAACCATGCGGAAGACGTTGTCAACGCGATCTCGTCGTCCCGCTATCTGGCACGCTACGACGGGGCGCGCCCGGACGCAAGCGCCGATCGCCGATCCGGTCACGATCGGGACTGCTGGTTCGCGATGCTGGACAGGTCGTGCATCTCCTCTACCGTATTCCGGTAGAGCCGCCGATAGACGTCATAGTAGAGGGCGTAGACCGCGTGCCGCCCGGGATCGGGCTCCATCGTCAGCGCCTCGCGGACCCACGTCCGCCGCAGCGCCGACTTGTCCCCGACGATCCCGCTGGCCAGACCGGCCAGGAAGGCGTCGCCGTAGCAGGCTCCGATCGTCCGCTCGGGAACCATCTGCCGGACGCCGGTCACATCCGAGACGATCTGGAGCCAGAGGCGGTTTTTGGCGCCGCCGCCGACCGCGACGAGCCGAGTCGGCGTCGCCCCCATCTCCGCCATCGTCTCAAGGTTGTGGCGCACTCCGTACGCCGTGCCTTCGAGCATGGACCGATAGAGATGCGCCCGCGTATGCGTCAACGTCAGACCCGCGAACATTCCCCTGGCGAGCGGGTCGTTGATCGGCGTGCGCTCTCCGCTGAAATAGGGCAGGCAGACCAGGCCGCCCGAGCCCAAGGGGGCGTCGGCGGCACGCGCGGCCAGCGCCCCGTAGGCGTCGGCGCCGCCCTCCCGCTCGGCGCGCAGCTCGTCCGCCCCGAGTTGATCGCGGAACCACCGGGTCAGCGCCCCCGAGGTCGCCATGCCGCCGGCGACGTCGAATTGCCCGGGGAAGCAGTAGGCGGTCGCCCACATCCGCGGATCGGGCGTCGGGCGGTCGGTGACGAGGATGAAGAACATCGTGGAGCCGTACATCACCATCATGTCGCCCGGCTCGATCACCCCGACGCTGACGGCCTCGGCGGCGGCGTCGATCGTCCCGGCGGTGACCGGCGTGCCGGCTCGGAGTCCCGTCTCCGCCGCGGCGCCGGCGGTCACCGATCCGGCGATCTCGTCCGCCCCGAGGATCGCCGGCAGACGGGCGAGGTCGGTCACCGGCTCCGCGAATCTGTCGTCCCATCGCGACCGGCGCAGATCGATCAACGGGTTGAAGTACGAGGCAGAATGGCGGTCGATCACGCGCTCGCCGGTCAGCTTGAGCACCAGATAGGAACTGCCCGAGAGAAACGTCGCAGTGCGCGCGTAGACGTCCGGCTCGTTGTTCCTGATCCAGAGGATCTTCGGACCGGCGGCCTGCGAGGTCAGCGCCATCCCGCCCAGTTCGAAGAGCGGGCCCTCGCCGAAGCGCGCGTTCAGCCAGGCGATCTCGGGCGAGGCGCGGGTGTCGATGCCGTACCGGATCGCCGGGCGCAGCGCCCTGCCCTGCGCGTCGACCGGGAGCACGCAGGGGCCGATCGCGCTGACGCCGACCGCGCCGACGTCGTCGCCCGAAAAGCGGTCCCCGAGGAGCGCGCGGGTGATCGCGACGAACTCCGCCCACCAGATCGCGTCGGCGTCGTGCTCCGCCCAGCCGGGATGCGGCAGGCTGAGATCGTGCTCGATCGTGTGCGTCGCGAGCACGTCGCCGTCCGCGGCGCAGAGCACGCCCTTTGCGCTGTACGTCCCGACGTCGACGCCGAGCAGCAATTCACCTGCCACCACCGGTCCTCCTGAATCATCCCGCCTCCTATAGTGGATTGAACCGTGAGCGTATCAGAGACGATGCCGCCTGAGGGGACCAGCCCCCGCGGAGCCCGCCGCTTCTGGCAAACTGGGGCGTAAGCCCGCCGACGGCAGATCCGGACCGATTCCGACGCAAAGGAGCGTGAAGCCGATGCAATCCGAGGAGCGCGAACCGCGATCGATCCACCGCGTGGCGGTGATCGGCGCGGGCACGATGGGGGCGCAGATCGCTGCGCTGGCCGCCTGCGGGGGGCGTGAGGTACGCCTCTACGACGCGCTCCCCGACGCAGTCGTCCGCGCCCGCGGCCGGATCGCGCAGGAGATCGCTTCGGCGATCGTCGCGTCCGGGCTGGTCGCAGGGATCAGGGAGCGCGCCGGTGCGGCCCTGACCTTCCCGGCGACGCTCGCCGAGGCGGTCGAAGGGGCGGACCTCGTGATCGAGGCGGTCAAGGAGGATGTCGACGTCAAGCGCGGCGTCTTCGCGGAACTCTCGCGTCTGGCGCCGGACGCGATTCTGGCCACCAACTCGTCGTCGATCCCCTCCGCGCTCATCGCGCCGGCCGTCGACCGGCCCGAGCGCCTGCTCAACATGCACTTCTTCGCGCCGATCTGGGTCCGCTCCATGCTGGAGCTGATGGGCTGCGGCGAGACAAGCGACGCCGCGATGTCGGCGGCGGGAGACTTCGGCCGCTCGCTCGGCCTCGTCACCGCCAGCGTCAATGGCCAGAGCAAGGGGTTCATCCTGAACCGGATCTGGCGCGCGGTGAAACGCGAGTCGCTGCGCGTGGTCGACGAGGGCATCGCGGGGCCGGAGGACATCGACCGCCTCTGGATGATGTTCTTCCAGACCGGATACGCCCCCTTCGGCGTGATGGACATGGTCGGTCTCGACGTGGTGCGCGACATCGAGACCTCCTATCAGCGCGAAAGCGCCGATCCCTCCGACACCCCGTCTGCCACGCTCGCCAGGATGCTCGCCGACGGCCGACTGGGCGAGAAATCCGGGCGGGGCTTCTACTCCCACCCCAATCCGCGGTACGCCGACGCCGATTTCCTCATGCAGCCGAAGGGGGATTGAGCCGATCATGCCAACCGGTGCAGGAAGTCAAGACCCGAAGCACGGACCACTCGGCACTCTGACCAACCTCATCTGACGAGCGGCCCGAACAGCGACGAGATTCTTCCTTCGTCAGAATGACATGCGGGGCGCGCCGTCTCCCAGGTCGGACTACTGATGCTCTGTGCACGGAAGATCTGCATCGTTGTCGGCGACGACGCGACTCCCACCTCCGTCA
>JBPCRG010000319.1:0-3116 GCA_050997095.1 Thermomicrobiales bacterium
CGTCCGGGTGACCGCGCGCGCGTCGTGGTGCGACGTCCCGAAGAGGCCCGCCCCGCGGCCGTTGCAGGTGCACAGGATCCCCGCGATCGGCCGCCGCAGATCCAGCCGGGCCTTGACGTGCTCCAGCATCAGCGTCAGATCGAGGTCGGCGGTGGCCGCGTCCCGCTGCTGGAACTGGATGGTCTGCCCCACCCGCGGCGTCGCGCCGATGCCGAGCGAGCCGCTGTTCTGGTCGAGCCCGACCACGTTGCGGATCAGGAAGTCGCCGCGCAGGAAGTCGTGCCGGTACTCGTCCGCGGCCAGCCCCACCAGCAGGTTGCGCTGGGCGCGCAGGCGCTCGTCCTCCGGCAGCGCGGAGAGCGTCTCGACGAGCACCTGAACCGCCGGCCGGCTCGAGATCGACTCCACCCAGTGGCTCTGCGCGCCGGTGATCGTCCAAGGCTCCCCCAGCGGCTCGCACCCCTGCGAGACCATCGGCACCAGGTTGTAGGCTCCGCCGATCGCCAGCGCGACGCCCCCGTCCTCGAACGCCTCGCCGTCGGCGAAGATCCACGTCCGGCGGTCGTGGGGTCCCGGCGAGGCCATCCCGCCGACGACCGGCGCGCGCGGATACGCCTTATGGAACCCTTCCAGGGTCGATTCGGTGTCGACGGTGAAGGGGTCGAGAAAGAGCAGCCAGCCGTTGACCGCGTCGGGATCGACGCCGATCGCCGCTTGCCACGCCGCCGCGTCCGCGTCCGCATCGGCCATTCCGCCCGTCACGCGCACGGTCGACAGCGTGGCTCCCGGCAGCCGCAGCCCCAGGATCGAGACGGCCGGGCTGCGCTCGATCTCCCGACCGTCGCCGACCACGCCGACGCCCGTGCACCCGACGACGACGGCGGCCCCGGTCGATTGCCGGATCGTCCGCAGCATCTCGGCGGCCTGCCCGGCATGGTGATAGGTGGCGAAGAGGATGAGCGCGTCGGGTCGGAGCCGGTCCAACTCGGCGAGCGCCGGCTCGAGGCCGTGCCGCCAATCGATGCCGGTCGCGAGGAAGGCGGCGGCGGCGGGCTGCGGGTCCGATTTCGGTGTCGTCATGATCCCCAGCCGGAGCGCCGGCGCTCCCGTCGTCGTCGTCCGCGGCTTCCGGCGGGCGTCACCGCAGCCGCACCGGGGCCGGAGCCCGGCCGTTGCCCGCGCCGTGCCCGTCGCGCTGCACGGGAGGCGTGACGCCCGGCACGATCAACCCGCGCTCGGTCAACGCCAGCACCGCGACCCCGAGCGGCAGCTCGTCGAGAGCCATGTTGAAGCTCAGCTCCGGATAGGTCTTCGTCCCCATCCGCAGCACGTTGGCCACCATCGCCTCGGGCGGCGCCAAGTCGTCGAGCAGGGCGGGATGATCAGACACTCCGGAGCCAGGAAGAGCGGGACGCCCGGCCCCGGCAGCCGCTTCCGCAGCATCGTCAGCGCCTCGGTCCGATCCTCCGCCGCCTTCAACAGTGCGACGGGGTCGAGCACGGCCGATTCGACGTGCTTGGGCGTCGGAATGTCCGCTTCGAAGACGAAGAGGCCCGGCGGCTCGATGATCGCGCGGGCGAGCGCCTCGATCGACTGCTCCTCGACGCACCGGGCGAGGTCCGCCTCCGTCACCCAGCCCCGTTCGATCAGGATCGCTCCAAGCGGACCCTTGGCCCCGCTCTCGGCCTGCAGATGGAGGGCTTCCAGGAGCCGCGGCGTCTCCAGCAATCCCTGCCGGACCAGCATGCGCCCGAGCCGGATCGTGATGTCGGTGGACGTGACCATCGCCAGCCGACCGGCCGCGAAGTAAAGGTGGACCTCCTGCCCGCCCGACTTGACGGCAAGCCTGCCGGTCCGCCCGCGACGCGTGAAGACGTCGATCAGATCGGCCAGTCCAATGTCTGAGAGCTCACCAATCGTGGACACGCGCGGGTCGTCCCTTTCGGTGGGGCGTGGCGGGATGAACGGCCGAAAGCGCCCTGCTGACCGTCGAACCCCCACCCTACCAGCCGCAGGCGCGCGCAGAAAGCGCCCCACCCCCGCCACAAGGTCCCGATTGGCTCTGAGCCGTGGGCTTTTGGCTTTGAGGAATCCGCGGGAGCCGGTCTTCTTGCCGCCTACTTACGGCTCAAAGCCCAAAGCCCACGGCTCAGTACGACGGCTCATAATCCGGGTCGACGGGGCGGATGCCGCCTTCGGGGGCGGCGTAGCCTTGGGCGACAAGGTGGTCCACGACGCTTTCGATCACATCGTCGGGGGTCGAGGCGCCCGCGGTCACGCCGATCGAGGTCACCTGCTCCAGCCACGCCGGCTGGATGTCCTCCGGGCGCTCGATGTGGAACGAGGTCACGCCCATCTTGTTGCCGACCTCGGCGAGCCGCGCGGTGTTGCTGCTCTTGTTGCCGCCGACCGCCAGGATGAGATCGACCTGATCGTGCTCGAGGAGACGCTTCAGCGGGTTCTGGCGCTCGCTCGTCGGCTCGCAGATCGTGTTGCAGAGGCGGAACTCCCCGCCCTCCGGCGCGACCATCGCCTGCAGCGTGTTCGCGAACTTCATCAGCTCGTCGATGTTCTTCGTCGTCTGGCTGACGACGGCCACCTTGCGCGGCGGCGACAGCTTGCCGTCGCCGGTCTCGCCGCGCTTGGCGTTCCACGGCAGGTCCTCGATCTTCTTGGCCGCGACGGCCTTGCTCGTCGCCGCCCACCCGAGCACGCTCTTCACCTCCGGGTGGTAGGCGTCGCCGTAGACGACCAGGAAATAGCCTTGGCGGACCAGCTTCTGGGCGAGGCGCTGCACCTTCGTCACCAGCGGACAGGTCGTGTCGATCAGTTCGACGTTGCGCTCCGCCGCCTGCAGCGCCAGATGCGGCCCCATGCCGTGCGCCGTGATCGCGACCCGGCCGAACCCGCGCTCGACCGCCTCGTCGACGGACGCCGCGCCCTCCACGTGCTTGAGGCGCAGGCGCGCGACGACCTGCGGATTGTGGATGATGTCTCCGATCGGCGCGATCGGCCCCGTCTTCTCCGCCGCCGCCTCGGTGATGTCGAGCGCGCGGCGCACGCCCCAGCAATAGCCGAGCACATCGGCCACAATAATGCGGTGCTCCGCGGATGAG
>JBPCRG010000346.1:0-4818 GCA_050997095.1 Thermomicrobiales bacterium
GTCTCCTCTGGAGATGCGTTGGGGTCGCTCCCGGAACCCGGCAACGTCTCCGCGCTCGTCTTCGTCGGCAAGTTGGGAGCCGGGAAACTGTCCACGCAACCGTCGGTACTCGCCGCTCCCGCGTCGCGCGCATCCGCCGCCGCCCTCGCGGCGCTCGTGCCGCCGCCGGGGCGCGACACCGTGTTCGCGGCCCGCGTTCGCGACGGGGAGGCCGCCATCTTCCGGTTCGTGGCGGAAGGACTGCGCCTGCCCGCCAGCGCGGCCCCGCTGCCGTCGCCAGCCGCGCCCGCCGCGACGCCGATGGCCGACTCTTCGTGAGATCAATCGAGATGCGATGTCTTGGTGATCCCGCGTCCCCTCGAAAAGCTGCACAGGCGGTCGGCCACGCTGGGGCTCTTCCCCAGAATGTTCGACCTGACGCACAGGACAGTAGGCGCAAATGCGGTGAATATGTAGAGTATTGCCAAGAATATGGTACGATATCGGCGAAGGATGTCGCCGCCAGTGGCGACATCTTCCCGAGTTCAGCACCCACCTGAGAGAGAAGGATGCCTATCAGCGAACAACAGGCCGGCGGCGTGCGGCGCCGGAGAAGCACGTCATCCACCGCCGACGATCCGGTCGTCGCGTCCTCCCTCTCCGGCGGTTCCCGGCTGCATAGCCAGGCGCGGGCGTGGAAGCGCATGGATCTTCACCTTCACACACCCGCCTCGGTCGACTATCAGCAAGCCGGCGTCACCGCCCTCGACATGCTGAAGAAGGCGGAAGAGCGCGGATTGGACATCGTCGCCTTCACCGACCACAACTCGGTGCGCGGCTACGCTGATCTCTGGCGCGAAATCGAGGACCTTGAGCTCATCGAGTATCTGGGCCGGCTGAGTCCGGCCGAGTCGGCGCGCCTCCTCGAGATCCGCAGACTGCTCGACAAGATGCTGCTTCTGCCGGGATTCGAGTTCACGGCCACGTTCGGGTTCCACGTCCTCGCCATCTTCCCCGAAACCACCTCCATCCGCTTGATGGAGCACCTGCTCATGACGCTCGGCGTCTCCGAGGACCGCTTCGGCAGCGGCGAGGTCGGGGCGACCACCGACGTGCTGCGCGCCTACGAGATCCTCGACGAGCACGGCGCGCTGGTGATCGGAGCCCACGTCAATTCCACCCATGGCGTGGCGATGCAGGGTCTCCGCTTCGGCGGCCAGACGAAGATCGCCTACACCCAGGACGAGCATCTGCATGCGCTCGAGGTGACCGATCTCGCGTCCGGCTCCCGCCGCTCGTCGGCGGCGTTCTTCAGCGGCGCCAAGACCGAATACCCGCGGCGTATGCATTGCATCCAGGGCTCCGACGCGCATCGTCTGGACCGCGATCCGAATCGTGAGACCAATCTCGGCGTCGGCGATCGACCCACGGAGGTCGTGCTTCCCGTCGCCACCTTCGCGGCGCTCAAAGCCCTCTTCAGGAGCGAGGCGTTCGACGACACCCGCCCCGCGCGCCCGGGCGGCCCCTTGGCGGATCTGCTGCACACCGCGCGCGAGAAGGGTCAGACGGCGGCCCAGGTCTTCCACGAGCGCTTGTCGCAGGCCCGCGTCGGATCGGTTCCGGTACTCCGCGACATCGTCGCCATGGCCAACGGATCCGGCGGGATGGTCTACATCGGCGTCGGCACGCTCGATCGCCGCACGATCCCCGGGGTGGCCGATCCCGAGGAGACCATCGCCGAGATCCGGCGCGAGATCGGCGAGCTAGTCCAGCCCCCGATCGACATCACGATCGAGGAGATCGCCTACGACGGAAAAACCATTCTCGCGGTCCAGGTTCCGGACGGCGGGCAGAAGCCCTACGCGCTGGCTCCCGGCTCGATCTTCGTCCGAATCGGCGATGAGACGCGGACCGCGACCAGAGACGAGATCGTCGCGATGGTCCAGGGCTTGACGGTCGCGCCGACGCCCATCGCGGAGCCGATGATCGCGGTCCAAGCCGCTCCCGTCCCGGCCCCGCCCGTGTTCAGATCCCTGGCCGAGGCGCGGGAGTTGGCGTCGGCCCAGCCGGACCCGGAGCCCGTGCCGGAATCGCCCGAACCGGGCAACGAACGGTTCGCCACCCCTGCTCAGGCGGAGGCACCGCGCCGCCCGTCGTTCCAGCCCGCGAGACGGGAGGTCGACGCATCCGAGGAGCGCGCGGCCCCGGTCGAGCGCACCGCCAGTCCGTCGCCGAGGCAACGCCCGGCGGTCAAGGCGCAACCGGCCCCGCCGAAGCGGGAAGAAGCGGTCGAGGCGCCCGAGCTGACCGCCGAGGACGGGCCGCTCGACGACGTCGCGCCCCGGACCGGCGTCGAGATCGTCGAGCATGAGGATCGGGACGGCGTGCAGACCTACACGATGCGCGACCTGCGCAACGGGTCGGTCACCCGCGGCGTCACCCGCGACAACGCGCGCCGGCTGTGGCTCTACGCCATCTCGCAGCGCGAAGGCAAGGAGCTGGAAGAGGGCCACCTCCGGTGGAAGGGCGACTTCGGCTTTTGGAAGGTCTACCGGCCGCACCGGGGCGAGCGCCGGTTCAATCTCGCCCACCGCGGACCCGACGGGCTGCGGATCTTCTACGGCGTGAGCGCCGAGGGGATGGACGCCAAGTGGTCGGGTGTCGTGCCGCAACCGCGGGCGACCGCCTAGCGACGGTCGTCGGCGCGTTCCCGACGGAATCGGAGAGAGCGACGGCGGATTTGTCCTGCGGGCTTGATGGCGCTTCTCCCGTCCACCCTCGGCGGGCATCAGGACAACGCCGGTCATGAGCCGGAAGGAGCGATCGTGACCGAGCGACGGGTCGGACGGCGCAGCGGGCTGACGTCGTACGGAGACGCGGGATTCAGCGCCTTCATTCGGCGCTCGTTCGCCAAAGGCATGGGGTACACCGATGCGGACCTCGACCGCCCAGTCATCGGCATCTGCAATTCGTGGAGCGAGCTGCACCACTGCAACAGCAGCCTGCGCACGCTGGCCGAGGCCGTCAAGCGCGGGGTCTGGCAGGCGGGCGGCTGGCCGCTGGAGTTCCCGACCATCTCGCTCGGCGAGATCTTCATCAGTCCGACCGCCATGCTCTACCGCAATCTGATGGCGATGGACACCGAGGAGATGATCCGCGCCCAGCCCATCGACGGCGTCGTGCTGCTCGCCAATTGCGACAAGACGACCCCCGCCCAACTGATGGGCGCGATCAGCGCCGACGTTCCGGCCATGATGCTCACCGGCGGGCCGATGATCAACGGCCGCTGGCGCGGGCAGGATTTGGGAGCCTGCACCGACTGCCGCCGCTACTGGACCGAATATCGGGCGGGCACGATCGGCGAGCGGGAGTTGAAGGAGCTGGAGGAAAGCCTCTTCAGTTCCGCCGGGCACTGCATGGTGATGGGCACCGCCAGCACGATGGCCTCGATCGCCGAGGCGCTGGGCATGATGCTGCCGGGCTCCGCCACCGTGCCCGCCCCGGACTCGCGTCGGATCCGGATCGCCGAGGAGACCGGTCGCCGCATCGTCGAGGTCGTGGCCGAGGATCTCCGGCCATCCCGGATCGTCACCCGGTCCTCGATCGAGAACGCGATGCGCGTCTGCTGCGCGATCGGGGGCTCGACCAACGCGGTCGTCCATCTCGCCGCGATCGCGCGCCGGGCCGGCATCGACCTGCCGTTGGACCGGTGGGACGAGATCAGCGCCGAGACGCCGATGATCGCGAGCATCCGCCCCACCGGAAAGGCCCAGATGCAGGAGCTGAACGAGGCGGGAGGCATCCCCGCCGTGATGCGTGAGCTGCGTCCGCTGCTCCATGGCGAGTCGATGACCGTCACCGGGCGGACCGTCGCCGAAAATTTGGCCGACGTCCCGCCCTCGCCCCGGCGCGACATCGTCGCCGCGGGCGACGCCCCCTTCGCCGCGCATTCCGGACTCGCCGTGCTCCGCGGCAATCTGGCCCCGTCGGGGGCGGTCATCAAACACGCCGCCGCCACGCCGGATCTCCTGCACCACCGGGGCAGGGCGATCGTCTTCGCCTCCATCGACGACATGACCGCCCGGATCAACGACCCCGATCTCGACGTCACCCC
Source organism: Thermomicrobiales bacterium (assembly GCA_050997095.1). Taxonomy (GTDB): domain Bacteria; phylum Chloroflexota; class Chloroflexia; order Thermomicrobiales; family UBA6265; genus JBPCRG01. The sequence goes on from JBPCRG010000346.1 coordinate 4,094, forward strand.
CGACCACGTGCTGGTGCTGCGCAACGCCGGGCCGATCGGAGGCCCCGGCATGCCCGAGGCGGGCATGATCCCGATCCCGGCGAAGCTGCTCGCGGCGGGCGTGCGCGACATGGTCCGGATCTCCGACGCCCGCATGAGCGGCACCGCCTACGGCACGGTGGTGCTGCACATCGCCCCGGAAGCGGCGGCAGGCGGCCCGCTGGCGGCGGTGCAGGACGGCGACGTGATCGAACTGAACCTCGACGCGCGATCGCTGACCCTCGACGTGGACGACGCGGATATCGCCCGCCGACTGGCGTCCCTCGTGAAACGCGACCCCGCCCCGGGCACGGCCCGCGGTTATGGCTGGCTCTACGCCCGCCACGTGCTCCAGGCCGACCAAGGCTGCGACTTCGATTTCTGCGCCGCCGACTGGTCCGATTGAGACTATAGCCGCGCCGACCGGCAGGCTGAATGGACGAAGCCCCTCCACGCGATGCGGGGAGGGGCTTCGTGCTCGATCGCCGATTGATGGAAGCGGAGCCTACAGCTTGACCGCCACGACGTTCTTGTCGAACCAGACCGGAACCCGGCCCGTCCACGATCCGTGCTTGGTGCCCTTGATGGTCGGCTTCTGCACGAACATCTGCACCCAGTTGCCGAGCGGGACATAGACCGCGTTCTTCAGCGCGAGTTCCTCCGCCTGCTTGTAGAGGTCGTTGCGCTTCGCCTCGTCCTGCTCGACC
>JBPCRG010000376.1:0-2642 GCA_050997095.1 Thermomicrobiales bacterium
CTCCTGGCCTTCGTACCGGCCGCTCAAACGGTGGAAAGGTGAGGGGATGGTGACGCCGCTGCTGGACACGACCGTCCCGGACGAGACTGAGCCGCAGGCACCGCTCGACGGGATGCTGCTCTTCATCCGCTACGCCTTCATGCCGAATCGCCTGCGCTATTGCGGGGGTGACGACAACACGACGCTCTTCCAGCACGCGATCGCCGGCGAGACCGATGGCGGGGTGCCGCCCCTCCTGCGGAAGTTCACCGGTGCGTATCCCTACCTGGCGCTGATCGCGCGGGCGAACGGCATCGCCGACCCCTTCGACCGGCGCGTGGTGGAGGCCTACTGGATCGGTAACGCGCTCCTGGAGCGGGTCGAGGTGCGGCAGCTCTACGACTCGTTGCGGGCGCGGTACGGCAAGCAGTTGAGCGGGCGGACACTCGACCTCGTCATCGGCAAGGCACCCGCTGGCGCGCGTCCCCACCACAGCTTCCACGTCTTCGACGTCCACAGCCGCGCGGGTGAGCTGGAGCACAGCCTGGACACGATGGACAACTGCCGCATCAGCTGGGGTCGGGTCACCGCGATCGACGGCCCGGTCTTCGTCGTCGCACGACAGCCATTGCTGCTAGAGGCGGGCAAGCTCGCGCTCGGCGCGGCACAGCCGGCACGGATCACGCGCCAGGTCGATGATCGGGGCTTCGCCGACCGCGCGCGGGTGGGGGACTGGTTATCGATCCACTGGGGCTGGGCGTGCGATGTCCTCGATGAGGTCCAGGTGCGCGCGCTGGAACGCTACACCCGCTATCATCTGACGCTCGCGAACCAGACCATATGAGCGCGCCGCTCGATCGCCGGGGTCTCCTGCGCCGGGCGGGCCTGCTCGCGGGGACGCTCGCGAGCGGCGCACTGCTGGCGTGGTGCGCGCCCGGCCAGGTCCCGGCGGGTCCCCCGACCGTTACGCCGGGGGCGGGGGCGACACCGACGGGTCCGCGCGCACTCGACCGGCTCACCCTCTCGTGGTGGACCGACGTCGGCTACCCGTCGCCCTTCGCCTTCAGCGCGCTCGGGCCGGGCGGGGTCGTGCGCGTGAGCCTGCTCTTCGACACGCTCACCTGGAAAGACGCGCACGGGATCATCCCCTGGCTCGCCGAGCGCTGGGAGACCACGGACGACGGCCTCGGGTATACCTTCCACCTGCACCCTGGCGTCCGCTGGCACGACGGCCGGGCGCTGACCGCCGGGGATGTCGCGTTCAGCCTCACCTACTACGGCGCGCACCCGTTCAAGTGGGCGGTGACCGACATGATCGAGCGGGCGGAGGCGCTCGACGACCTGACCGTGGCTATCCGGCTCAATCGACCATTCGCGCCTTTCCTCGAGGACGTCGCCGGGGTCGTGCCGATCCTCCCGCGGCACATCTGGGAACCGATCGCCGATCCGCTGCGATACCTCGCCCCCGAGGCGACCATCGGCAGCGGCCCCTTCACCCTCGCGAGCTACAAGGAGGGGACGGGCGAATACCTCCTCCGCGCCAACCCCGCCTACTTTCGCGGGCGACCGCTGGTCGGGGAACTGGCATACCTGCTCGTGCCGCAGGCGCAGAACGTCGTCGCGCTCCAGCAGCGCGCCACCGACGCGGCCCTCTCGACCGACTACGACGTGGCCCGCACCTTCGGGCAGGGGCCGACCTACCGGTCGCTGGCGACGCCGCCATTCAGTATCGTGCGACTCGTCTTCAACGTCGACCGCCCCCCCTTCGACCGCGCGGAGTTCCGCCAGGCGCTCGCCTGGGCGCTCGATCGCGGGGAGATCGGCGCGCGCGTCGTCCACTGCGACGTTGTCGTCGGCAGCGCCGGCGTCGTGCCACCCGAGAGCCCCTGGTATCACCAGGGGGTGCGCCAGTACCCGTTCGACCCCGACCACGCCCGCGCGACCCTGGATGGCCTCGGCTACCGGGACCGGGACGGGGACGGGCTCCGCGAAGGGCCGGATGGCGCACCGCTGACCCTGGACCTGCTGACCGACCCGGCCATGCCCGACGCGGAGATCGTCGCGGCGATGCTCCGCGATGTCGGGCTCGGGGTCCGCCTCGTCACCGGCGACGCGAAGTCGCACAACGACCAGTTGCAGCAGCTGCGCTATGGCATGGCGCTCGTCTCGCACATCGGGGTCGGCGGCGACCCCGACTTCCTGCGCCGCTGGTACGCCGGACAGGTCTACAACACCTTCGAGTACGGCAATGTCCTGCACAACGCGGAGTTCACGCGGCTGGCGGATGCGCAGGTGCGGGAAACTGACCCGGCGCGGCGGCGCGATCTGGTGGCGCGGTTGCAGGAGATCCTCGCCGAGGAGCTGCCGACCCTGCCGCTCTACCATCGCCGCTTCTACTGGGTCTACGACCCCGCGAAATGGGGCGGCTGGATCAACACCGCAGGCGGCCTGATGAATGGTATCCCGCTGCTGGAGAACAAGCTCGCGTTCCTCCCCGTAGGGGGGCATGAGCCGTCTCGCCCGCCCGCTCCTCCTCCTCGCGCTCCTCCTGGTCGCCGACTTCGCGTTGCCGCGCCTGCTCCCCGGTGACCCGCTCGCCGCGCCCTCCGCCGGGGGTGGACAGGATAGCGGCATCGCGCTCTCATCGGAGGCGCGCGCCCGCC
>JBPCRG010000445.1:0-4525 GCA_050997095.1 Thermomicrobiales bacterium
GGCCGGCCTCCTTGGCCAGCTCAATCGTGAGATCCAATGGGAAGCCGTAGGTGTCGTAAAGGCGAAATGCATCGGCTCCGGATATTGGCTCCGAGAAGACCTTCTTGAAGTTCTCTGCGTCGCCGGGCCACAGGGAGGCATCATGCGTTACCAGCTTCAGACCGTCGATATGGCGTCTAATCGCATTTTGGGCGACGCTCGCGGCACCGGTCGACTCCCTAAACAGTTTGGATGCTCGCATTCCTACTTCGAAGTAGGGCAATAAACTTTCACGAATCAATTTCGAAATATCTACAGCGTCGAGTTGATAGAGTTCCAGAATTGAAGCCGCCCGTTTCGCCATTGGATCGGAAACGATGGTTGCGAACTGCTGAAGACCGGCGGTCAGCATCCGGCCGAACGTCTCCTCCTCATGGGTGAGGACGCGTTTGATCTGGCTGCGGCGCTCTTTGAGGTTGGGATGGTCGGCGACGAACTGGTCGATGACGACGCCCGCCATCTCGGCCATGAAGGGTTTGTCGAGCCCGAGCTTGCGGCCGTGGCGGATCGCACGGCGGAGAATGCGGCGCAGGACGTAGGAGCGGCCCTCGTTGCCGGGGAGGACGCCGTCGGCGATCAGGAAGGCGCCGCTGCGGGCGTGGTCCGCGATCACGCGCAGGGCGCGGTCGGTCTCCTCGTCGACGCCGTAGGTGACGCTCGCCAAACCGGCGGCGCGCTGGATGATGGTTTGGTAGAGGTCGGTGTCGTAGATCGAGCCGGCGCGCTGCATCAGCATGGTCAGGCGCTCGAGGCCCATGCCGGTGTCGACGTTCTGCCGGGGCAGCGGGGCGCGGGAGCCGTCGGGCGACTGGAAGAACTCCATGAACACGTTGTTCCAGATCTCGAGGTAGCGGGTGCCGTCTCCAGGTCCGTCGCCGGTGTCGCCGTGCTCCTCGCCGAGATCGAAGTAGACCTCGGAGTCCGGGCCGTTGGGGCCGGAGTTGCCGACCGGGCCCCACCAGTTGTCGGCGAGCCTGCCGATCCGCGCCTCGGGCAGGCCGATCACGTCGCGCCAGATCGCGAAGGCGTCGCCGTCGTCGGGATGGACCGTCGGATGGAGGCGGTCGGCGGGCAGTCCCAAGACTTCGGTCAGGAACTCCCACGTCCACGCCAGCGATTCCTTCTTGAAGTAGTCGCCGACCGAGAAGTTGCCAAGCATGAAGAAGAAGGTGCAGTGCGACTCGTCGCCGACCTCGTCGATGTCGACCGTGCGGAAGCACTTCTGCACGGAGCAGAGCCGGGCCGCCGGCGGGACCTCCAAACCGAGGAAGTAGGGCGTCATCTGCTGCATGCCGGCGGTCGTCAGCAACACGGTCGGATCGTTGTGCGGCACGAGCGACGACGAGGCGACCTCGCGGTGGCCCCGGGCCTCGAAGAACTCGACGAAGGCGCGGCGCACCTCGGCTCCGGTCATGTAGCGGGCGCCGTGCGACTGGCGGCCGGTCTCAGAAGTTGCCGGAGTGGTCATTGGCTGGCGGTCCTTGTCGGCGAGCCGTCGCCGAGAGGCGGTCGGCGGATAGATGGCACTGTGCGCGTGATCGGCGTGAACCCTGTCGGGTGATTCTGCTACACGCTCGAAAAGGCGACAACCGCACCGGTTGTGGGGCAAAGGCCGGACCTCTGACTGAAATCAACGTCGGTCGTCCATAGGGGCAATCCTTGGGTTGCCCGCGTCGTTTGCCTTCCAGGCGGGCGACCCAAGGGTCGCCCCTACGAATGCGCTCTTTGGGGGTGGACGTGCGGCATGACCTCTTCGGCGAGCAGTCGGAAGGTTTCGCGGTCGGCGGCGTCGAGGACCTGGACGACGAAATACTGGAAGCCCGCGTCCGCCAAGTCCTGGAAGTAGGCGATCGCCTGGGCGGGCGTGCCGTGGATGCGCGTCAAGCGCTGATCCTCATTGAGGCCGTCGGGGTAGTAGCGGTCGAGTTTGGCATTGGCGTCGGACTCCGTCGTGGCGAGCATGAGCCAGGTGGTGAAGTGGCTGCGGACGATCTCGTCGTAAGGTCGGCTGAACTGGCCGCAATGGTCGCGGAGGATGGCGAACTTGCGGGCGATGTCCTCGGGGGAGACGACCTTGCCGACGTTGCGTCCCGAGCCGAAGTTGCAGATGTCGGCGTGCTCCGCGACCTGCCGGAGCGTGACCCGCTCCCCCGAGCCGGCGATCATGATCGGAGGGCGCGGCCGTTGGAACGGCGGGGGGACGACGTGGCCGCCGCGGGTCGACCGGTGGCGGCCGGTGAAGCTGAAGGGTTCCGGACCCCAGACGCCGGCGATGATCGCGAGCGCCTCGTCGAGGGCTTCCTGACGGTCGTGGACCGAAGGGAAGGGCATGCCGAGCTGCGCGAACTCGTCGGCGTTCCAGCCGATGCCGAGCCCGAGAATGAGCCGTCCCCCGCTGAGATGGTCGAGATCGGCCGCCAGCCGGGCGAGCATCGCGGGATGGCGATGGTGCGGGCGGAGAGGGCGGCGAGGTGCAGCCACGGCTCCGGCTGGTAGCCGGGGTGGTCGCCGACGAAGAACGCGTCGAACCCGAGCCGCTCCGCGAGCACGCCCGCCTCGACGACCTGGCGGCCCGGGTCCGGAGAGCCGAGGACGGGAAAGACCTGCAGGCCGAAGCCGACCGTGTCGCGGTGCGCGGCGACCCATGGGTGGCTGGACGTCGGCGGAGTCATGCGGGGCATCCTTTCCTGGATCGGCGGATCGTCACGGCGTCCCCGCCTCGCGCGGGTCGGAGCGGAAGGCGGTGACGTAGGCGATGAACGGTTGTTCTCCCTGGACCAGCGCCGCGGCGAGGCGGTTCTCGCCGCGGTTGGCGCCGTCGGCGAAGCGTCGGCCGCTCTTGCCGAAGGCCTGGGTCCACCATGTCGCCTCGGCGCGGTGGGCGGCGATCTCCTCCTCGAGGCGGACGCCGTTGGCCAGCAGCGTGCAGCGGGTGTTCCAGCACGCCGTCCCCGAGATCGCGCGGTCGAGATGGGTCGCCTCGTGGACGAGGATCGCGGCCAGCACTTCCCGCTGCGAGGTCCGCGCGTAGGCGCGGTCGATCACGATCCGGCTGCGCGTCCACGAACCGGCGGGGTATTCGACGGCGTTCGTGTAGCCCGCGGCGACCCGGAGATCGTCGACCCGGATGCAGACCTGGTTCGCGACCAGCTCGTCGTAAAGCCGCCTGCCTTCGGTCGTGCCGCGCATGAGCGCGAGCCCGTCGCCGAGCGGTCGGCGCGATGCGGGAGGGACGTCGCGGCAGATCGGCACAGGTGCCGGAAGCCGTTCGGGCGCGAAGGACGGCCGGTCGGCGACCGTCTCCGCGAGCACGGAGTAGGCGGCGTCGATCGCCGTCGAAAGCGGCAGGCCGGGCGTCCGCGCCGTGGCGACGCCAAGTGCGAGCCCGAGCGCCAGCGCCGCCATCGCGGACACGGCGGCGACGGTCGCGACCAGCGCGCCGAACACGCGGCCGAGGCAGCCGCCGCGACGTCGGGCGCGTGGGGCGCGGTGAGATGGGGGCGGATGTCGCGGCTCGGTCATGTCGGGATGATCCTACGATGCGGGCGCGGGTGCGCTCAGGGGCGGACCGGCGCACTCGAACCGTCCCCGGCATGCGATCATCGCCAGCGCGGAGATTCCGTCGACGATGCGACGACGATTCACCCTGATCGGGGACGATGCGCGATGCTGCGGGCGGTCATTTTCGACATGGACGGTCTTCTGGTCGACAGCGAGGCGATCGCGGCGCAGGCGATGGACGACTTCCTCGCGCGCTACGGTTTCGCGAGACGCCCGGAGATCCATTCGCAGCTGCTGGGGCGGCGGCTGACCGACGCGCTGCACATCGTCAAGGAGGGGTATGCGATGCCCGAGCCGGTCGACGACCTGATCGCGATCTATGCCGGGATGCGGCTGGCGGCGCTGAGCGGACGCGTGCGCCCGATGCCCGGCGCGCTGGAGATCGTCGCGTTCGCGCGGGAGGCGGGGCTGCGGATCGCGGTCGCCAGCTCGGGGATGCGCGAGCACGTGACGCTGTCGCTGGCAGAGACGGGGCTGGCCGGCCGCTTCGACGCCGAGGTGACCGGGGAGGAGGTCCGGCAAGGCAAGCCCGCGCCCGATCTCTTCCTCCGCGCGGCGGAACTCCTGGGCGTCGCCCCTGCCGACGCGGTGGTCTTCGAGGACGCGCCGAACGGCGTCGCGGCGGCGGTCGCGGCCGGAATCTGGGTTGCGGCGATTCCCGAGCGCCATGGCGGTCCGGTCGAGTTTCCCGTGCCGCCCGATGTGACGCTGCCCGATCTGCACGCCGCGATCGGGTGGCTGCGGACGCTGGGGGCGGGCGCGGCGATTCCGTCGTAGTGGCGATCGGATTGTCGGGTGACTAAGAGCGCCTATCAAAACCTGGCATGCCGTCTGCGGGTCGTGGAGCGACTGGAGGTGACCCGTGGCCAAACCCCTGCTGCCCGACGGTCTCTGGGCCGTCGTCGCCCCGCTCCTGCCGGCCGAA
>JBPCRG010000468.1:0-8861 GCA_050997095.1 Thermomicrobiales bacterium
TGGCGCGGCTGCTGGAGTTGAGCCGTCGTCTCGTCGCCGAGGGCGGCCGCGTCGTAGCGATCGTCGGCACCGCCGGCGACCGGACCGACGCGTCACTGCGCTCGATCGGCCGGATCGCCGCGGAGCGGAGCGATTTCGTGATCGTCAAGCAGACCGCGAAGTACCTCCGGGGCCGCACGAACGAGCAGATCGACGCGCTCTATCTCGCCGGGATCGGCGACGGCGGCGGAACCCGGCACGAGGTCTGCGCCGACGAGCTGAGCGCCATGGAGCTGGCGGTCGCCGACGCGAAGCCCGGCGACGTGATCGCGATCATGTGCCATGAACAGGTGGACGAGGTCCTCGCCCTGCTGCGAACGATCGGCACTCCCCGCGACTGACCCGGAAAACCTCTCGGCACTCCGCGACGCTACGACCCCGCCCGCCGCCCCGCCATCTGCTCGAGCAGTTCCCAGACCGCGCGGGGCGAATCGACCATCAGGACCGCGATCTCGTCCTTCTTGACGCGTCCGACGGTCTCCCGGACCGCGTCGAACTCGTCGAGCACGACCGTGACCAGCTCAGGCGCCTTGCCGGCGGCGATCGCGGCGGCGCGGAGCAGTCCGGAGATCTCGCCGACCTTGCGGCCGCGGCGGTTCGCGTCCTCGCGGATGACCAGCTCGTCGAACGACCTCGCGGCCAGCGCGCCGAACGTCTCCATGTCGGCGTCCAGCCGATCCCCCGGCAGCGAGATCAGGGCCACCGACCGCTCCGCCTCCAGACGGCGGACGAAGTCGGCCATCGATTCGAGGCCCGCCACGTTGTGGCAGTAGTCCATCAAGATCCGCCGCCCCTGATGCTCAAGCACGTTGAACCGGCCCGGAGTCTGGAAGAAGCTCGTCGTGAAGGTGCGCAGCGCCTGCCGGATGTGCTCGATCTGGACGTCGTCGGCGAGCGCGGCGGCGGCGGCCGCCATCGCGTTCGCGACGTTGACCCGCAGCCGGCCCTCGAAGGTCGCCGGGATCTCGCTGGCTAGCAGCAGGCTCGTCTCGCGCCGGTGCTCGATGATCGTGATCATCTCGCCGTTCCGCGTCTGCCGGAGCACGACCGCCCGGCCCCGGGCGCGCAGATGCTCCGCGACCACGGGGTTGTCCTCGACCAGGCTGAAGAAGATGATCTCGCCGCGGGCCGCCCGGGCCATGTCCGCGGTGTACTCGTTGTCGGCGTTCAGCACCGATTTGCCGTCGCGGAAAACCGACTGCGGCACGACCGACTTGACCCGGGCGAGATCGGCGAGCGAGTCGATGCCGGCCAGACCGAGATGGTCGGCGGCGACGTTCGTCACGAACGCGATGTCGCAGCGGTCGAAGCCGAGCCCGGAGCGCAGGATGCCGCCGCGCGCGGTCTCGAGCACGGCGTAGTTCACGGTCGGATTCTTGAGCACCATCTGGGCGCTGGTCGGGCCGCTCATGTCCCCGGCGAGGATCTGGGTGCCGTCGATGTAGATGCCGTCGGTGGTCGTCATCCCGACCCGCTTGCCGGCGGTCTTCATGATGTGGGTGATCATCCGCACCGTCGTGGTTTTGCCGTTCGTGCCGGTGACCGCCACGATCGGGACCCGGCTCGGCGACGCGGGCGGGAAGAGCATGTTGACCACCGCCCGGCCGACGTGGCGGGGGTGGCCGTCGGTCGGATGGGTGTGCATGCGGAAGCCGGGGCCCGCGTTGACCTCGACGATCGCGCCGCCGTTCTGGCGGACCGACTGCGAGATGTCGCCGGTGATGAAGTCGATGCCGGCGATGTCCAGCCCGACCACCATCGCGGCCTGGCGCGCGATCTCGACGTTGTCGGGATGGATGTCGTCGGTCCGGTCCGCGGAGGTGCCGCCGGTGCTCATGTTTCCGGTCTGCTTGAGCTGGACGACCGCGCCCTTGTCCGGCACGGCCGTGAGTGTGATTCCCTGCCGCTGCAGCGTCTCCGTCGTCTGGTCGTCGATGGTGATCCGGGTCAGGATCTTCTCGTGGCCGACGCCCCGGCGGGGGTCGGCGTTGGTCTCCTCGATCAGTTCGGCGACGGAGCGCCGGCCGTCGCCCGTGACGTGGGCGGGCACCCGCTCGGCGACGGCGACGATCTGGTTGTTGACGACGAGGATGCGGTAGTCCTTGCCGGTCACGTAGCTCTCGACGACGACCGTGCCGGCGCGGCTCTCGCCCTCGGCGACGGGGTAGAACTTCTCGACCTCCCCGGCGTCCTTGAGATTGATGCAGACGCCGCGGCCGTGGTTGCCGTCGAGCGGCTTGATCACGACGGGGAAGCCGATCCGCGCGGCCTGCCGCACGGCCTCCTCCGCGCTGCGGACGACCGTGCCCTTCGGCACGGGGATGCCGACCTCCTGCAGCAGGCGGTTCGTCATCTCCTTGTTGGCGGCGACGTCGACCGAGATGTTCGCCGTCTGCGAGGTCACCGTCGCCCAGATCCGCTTCTGGTAGCAGCCGTGGCCGAGCTGGACCAGCGACCGCTTCGGGTCGAGCCGGAGCACGGGGATACCGCGGCGCTCTGCCTCGGAGACGATCGCCCCGGTGGACGGCCCGTAGGCCAGCCGCTCGGCGACCCGGATCACCCGCTCCTCGAGCTCGTGCTGGAAATTGAGATCCGGCTCCGCGTCGTAGATCAAGTGGTTCAGGATCCTGAGCGCGAGGTGGCCGGCCGCCAGCCCCGTGTCCTCCTGCTGGTGCTCGAACACGACGTTGTAGATGCCGGCCTCGCCGGTTCCCCGCGTCTTCCCGCGGACGACCTCCGAGCCGGCCAGATTCTGCAGCTCCAAGGCCAGGTGCTCGAGCACGTGGCCCATCCAGGTGCCTTCGCGCATCCGCTGCAGGAAGCCGCCGGGACGGCCGACCGAGCAGCCGTGGTCGTAGAGCGACGGCACGAGTTCGGTGATGCGCTCGTAGAAGCCGGGGATCTTGTTGGTCGGGCGCTGCTCAAGCTCGCCGATGTCGACGACGAAGAGGATGACGGGCATCCGCGCCCAGACGTTGGGGCCGCGGTAGACGGTTGATTTCCGGACTTCGATCATCGCTTGCACCCTCTCATCGCGACGCGGACCGTCTCGGAACCATGCCGCCGTTCACCGGTCGAGCAGGACGCGGCTGGTGATGTCGAACCGGCGGCCGGCGGTCAGCACGTGGAGGACCGCGCCGCTGACCGTGATTCCGCCGTGCCCCTTCACCTGAAAAATGTCGGAGTACATGTTCGTGCCGTCGACCACGGTGATGCTGTGCCGGCCGACGATCTCCATGATCCCGTTCGCGCCGATGAGGGCGGCGGTGTCCTCGTCGATCCCGATCCCGAGCAGTCCGGGGTTGGCGGCGACCAGCGCGAGCAAGCGTCCGATCCGGTCCCGCTGGCGGAAATGCTGGTCGATGATCACCTCGGGCACCAGTCCGAATCCGGCCACCATCTGCGCCATCCGGAGTTTGGGCGTTTCGCCGCTCGATCCGAAGGCGACCATGTGGGACGAGAGGATGGAGGCGCCGGCGCTGGTCCCGGCGACGATGGCGCCGGCGTTGTGCCGGGCCTTCACGATCTTCGAGGCCTTCGTCCCGCCCACGAGCGCCGAGAGGCGGACCTGATTGCCGCCGGTGAGGAAGATTCCGGTCGCATCCTCCAGCGGCTCAAGCGGGGTCAAGCCATTGGCGTCCTCGCGGCTGCCGATGTAGACCACGTCGGCGGATTCGGCGCCGAGCCCCAGAAAGATCGCCTTGTAGCGGCTGCCGGCCGCCTCGACGGACGACGCCGTCGGCACGATCGCGATCTTCGCCTGTCTTCCGCCCGCAAGTTGGACGAACGTGGAGAGGATGATCTTGTCATCGAGCTTGTCCTCGGCCCCCCCGATCGCCATGATCGGCCCCGCCTGCGCCGCAGGCCCGAGGTATGCTCCCGATGCAGAATCCATGTGCGCCTTCATCGAATCGAAGCCACGACGTCCCGGGTCTCGAGAACGGTTCCGGTCGCATCGGCGGGAAGCCCGGACGGTCCGCCGCGCGCTCACGCGGATCCCGACGCGGGGCCCCCGGATGGCAAACACTTTAGACTGTCAACTGAAGGAGCGTCAATCGCTCCCGAGGCTTCATCCGGATTTCCACGCTTAGGTCGAGGAAGCGTGCGCCGCCTTGAGCTTCGGGATCACGTCGGCGGCGATCTGCTCAAAGATGGCGATCTGGGCGTCGCCGGGGGCGTCGATGATGAATTCGTCGATGCCGGCCTCGGCGTACTGCCCCACGACGTCCTCGAACGCTCCGACCGATTGCCAGGGGTCGGACGGCATCAACGCCGCCCACCCGTAGAGCGAGCGGATGATCGTCGCCGGATCGCGCCCGATCTCCGCGCAATGGCCGTCGAGGATCAGGTTGCGCTCCCGCATGTCCGTGACCGAGCCGTGCGAGTTCCAGCGGTCGGCGTACTCGGCGACGATCCGGAGCATCTTGGACTTGTGCGCGCCGAGGGTCAGCGGGGGCCGCGGCTGCTGGACGGGGCGCGGGCGGAACGGGGCGTCCTTGAGTTGGTAGTACTGACCGTCGAACGTGGTCAGATCGTTGCGGAGAAGGGCATCGACGATCTGGACCGACTCCCGGAAGCGTCCGACGAGCTCCGCCGGCTCGGGGAACGGGATGCCGAAGGCCGCGTGCTCCGGCTCGAACCACCCCGCGCCGAGACCCAGCTCCAGCCGTCCGCCGCTGACGTGGTCAACGGTCACCGCCTGCTTCGCCAGAAGCGCCGGGTGACGGAACGTGTTGCTGGTGACGAGGACGCCGATCCTGATCGTCCCGGTCTCGGCGGCGAGCGCGGCGAGCAGCGTCCAGCCCTCGAAATAGGGGCCGTCCGGGCGGCTCGGCTGCTGGAAATGGTCGCAATCCCAGACGCTGTCGAATTTGAGCTCCTCGAAACGCCGCCATCGCTCGACCATGGTCGGCCACGGCAGGTTCTGGTCCGTGCAAAGTCCGAATCGGAGCGGCTGCATCTGTGGGGTCTCCTTCAGGCTGTTTCAGGACCGACGACGGGTCGATCGTTCGGCTTTCTCCGTGTCGCGGCGTATCCTATTCAGTGGTTGAGCGTCGCCATCTGCCAAGCGCTGAAAACTCGACACGGACGCTCGTCATTCATTGGAAAGGTCCATTGTTCCGTGATCCACCCGTTTATGCAACGACTCCAGAATGACGTGCTGATATCCGACGGCGCGATGGGCACGATGCTCCATTCGAGCGGGGTCTCGATCGACGACTGCTTCGACGCGCTCAATCTCGATCGCCCGAACGTGGTCGCGGCCGTCCACCATGCCTTCATCGCCGCCGGAGCCGACGTGATCGAGACGAACACCTTCGGCGCGAACCGCTTCCTGCTGGAGCAGTTCGGGCTCGGCGCGAAAGTGCGGGACATCAACCGCCGCGCCGTCAAGATCGCCCGGGAGGCGCGCGAGATCAGCGGCCGGCCGGTCTTCGTCGCGGGCTCGGTCGGTCCGACCCAGCGCACGCTCGCCCCCTACGGCGCGCTGACCGTGGTCGAGCTTGAGCGGGTCTTCCGCGAGCAGATCGACGCGCTGCTCGAAGGCGGCGTGGATCTGCTGATGATCGAGACCATCTCCGATCTGGAGGAGATGCTGGCGGCGATCCGCGCCGCGAAGGCCGCCGCCGACTTGCCGATCGTGGCGATGATGACCTTCGCGGAGGACGGCAACACCGTCGCCGGCAACACGGTCGGCAACGTGGTGGCGGCGCTCTGCCGGGCGGGGGCCGACGTCGTCGGCGCCAACTGCTCGGTCGGCCCGCAGCGCATCCTGCCGGTGGTCGAGTCGATCGCCGACGAGCTCCGCGACTGTTCCCTCGTCTCGCCGATCGCCTGCATGCCCACCGCCGGCTGGCCGACGCGGGTCGGCGGCCGGGTGATCTACCCTAGCCCGCCCGAGTATCTCGGCACGTTCGCGCTCGACGCCGCCGAGTTGGGGGTGCGCCTGATCGGCGGGTGCTGCGGCACCACGCCGGACCACATCCGGTCCATGCGCGCGGCGATCGACGGCCGGGCGAGTCGAACGGGCGAACAACCGGCCGCCCCTCACGAAGCCGCCGCCCGCCAATCACGTGCGGCGGACCGCGCGGTCGAGCTCGTCGCCCCAGAAGGGCCGACGCAGTTGGCGCAGAAGCTGGGCAAGAAATTCGTCGTCTGCGTCGAGATCGACCCGCCGAAGGGGCTCAACCCCGCGAAGGCGATCGAGGGGGCGCGTCTGCTCAAATCGGTCGGCGTCGACGCGATCAACGTGGCCGATTCGCCGATGGCCCGCGTCCGGATGAGCGCGATGACCCTCTCCTATCTGATCCAGCACGAGGTGGGCATCGAGACGATCGTCCACTTCACGACCCGCGACCGCTCGCTGATGGGACTGCAGTCGGAACTGCTCGGCGCACACAGCGTCGGAGTCCGGAACATACTGGCGTTGACCGGGGATCCGCCCAGCCTCGGCGACTATCCCGACTCGTCAGCCGTCTACGACGTCGACTCGATCGGGTTGATCCGCGTGCTCGGGCGGATGAACGGCGGCACGGACTCCGCCGGGGCGTCGATCGGCCGGATGGCCAGCTTCACCATCGGCTGCGCCGTCGACCCGACGAAGTCGGATCCGGAGGAGGAGGTGCGGCGGCTCCGCGAGAAGCTGGCCGCGGGGGTCCAGTTCGTGATGACGCAGCCGATCTTCGACGCGCGGGTGTGGAGCGACTTCCTCGCGGTCTACGGCGAGCCGATCCACGTGCCGGTGATGATCGGGATCCTGCCGCTGCAAAGCTCGAAGCACGCCGAGTTCCTGCACAATGAAGTCCCCGGCATCACGCTGACAGACGACGCCCGGACGCGGATGCGCGAGGCGGGGGCCCACGGCCGCGCCGAGGGCGTGGCGATGGCCCGGGACCTCCTGACCGAGTTGCGCCCGAAGGTGCAGGGCGTCTACATCATGCCCTCGTTCGGCCGGTACGAAGTGGTGGCGGAGGTCTTGGACGGAATCGTTTAGGGGACGCTGACCCCCCGGAAATCGAGGCGTGGTACCATTCGCCGTTGCCTGCGCGCAGCAGGTTTGATCGAGTTGCGCCTTCGACCCCGGGGTCGAGTAGAATCGTCCCGACGGGTCCAGGCACGAGGTGCTGCACAGATGGTTGCCCAACTGATCCGCGCGATGGAATCCGAGCAATTCAAGTCCGACATCCCGGAGTTTGGACCCGGCGACACCATCCGCGTGAACGCGAAGGTGGTCGAAGGCACCCGGGAACGGATCCAGGTCTTCGAGGGCGTCGTGATCCGCCGCCGCGCCGGCGGGATCAACGAGAACTTCACGGTGCTCCGGATCGCTTCCCACAGCATCGGCGTGGAGCGGACATTCCTGCTGCATTCTCCGCGGATCGACAAGATCGAGGTCGTCCGCTTCGGCCGGGTCCGTCGCGCCAAGCTCTACTACCTCCGCGATTTGACGGGCAAGGCGGCCCGGATCAAGGAGCGGCGGCGGCACCAGCCGACCACCAAGTCGGCGAAGGCCAAGACGCCGACTGCTCCAGTCAGCACCCCGGCCGCACCCGTCGAGACCGAGACCACCGAGGCGTAGCGCGGGTCCGCGAATCGCCACGGGGTGGTCTGCCCTGGCGCGGGAGCACCGACATGGCGATCGTTCGCCCTCGCCCGACCCTTGATCACGAAGCCGTGTGGTGGCAGTCCGGGTATCCGTGCGTTTGCGGCGTCGACGAAGTCGGGCGGGGAGCTCTTGCCGGCCCGCTTGTCGCCGCCGCCGTGGTGCTGCCGGCTGACCCTGACCGTCTCCGCGCGGAACTCGCCGACCTCGACGACTCGAAAGCGCTGGCGCCGTGGCAGCGCGAAGCGTTCGCCGTGCGCGTCCTCTCGATCGCGACGGCGGTGGCGATCGGCGTCGTGGGCGTCGACGAGATCGACGAGATTGGATTGTCGTTCGCGAACCGCTCGGCGATGGAGCGGGCCGTGCGGGCCTTGCCGGTCGGGGTCGACGTGATCCTGCTCGACGCGATGACCATCGAGCACGCCGCGACCCAGGTGGGCCTGATCGACGGCGACGCGCTCTGCCTCTCGATCGCGGCCGCCTCGATCGTCGCGAAAGTCGCCCGGGACCGCATGATGCGCTTGGCGCACGCGGAGGATCAACGCTACGGGTTCGACCGGCACAAAGGCTACGGCACTCCAGGTCACCTCGGCGCGCTCGCCCGGTTCGGTCCGTCGCAGCGCCATCGGCGCTCGTTCGGACCAGTCGCCTCGGTGATCGCGGCGGGCAGGTCGTCGTGACGACGCCACGCACTCAACTCGGGAACGCGGGCGAAGCTCTGGCCCGGACGTACCTGGAGCGGCAAGGCCTAGTCTTCATCGAGGCCAACTGGTGCTGCCTGAGCGGAGAGATCGACCTCGTGATGAGCGAGGGCGCCGAGACCGTGTTCGTCGAGGTGAAGACGCGGGTGGGCGAGGGGGCAGGGCGCGCGGAGGAGGCCATCTCCCCGCGGAAGCGCATCCGCCTGCTCAGCTCGGCCGAGTGGTTCATCGACCAGCGGGAGTTGGAGAATTCGATCTGGCGGATCGACCTCGTCGCGATCACGCTCGATCGGGCGGGCAGGGTGGTCAGGCTGACGCAGCGGCAGAACGTCGTGGTCACGGGATGACTGCCGCGATGTGACCGCCCCGTCGGCGACGGATTCGAATCGTACACGTTCAAGGCCGAGATCGCTCTGACCGCGTGGGCAGAGATCGCGCGGCATTCCGCGGGGGAGCGTCCAACGAATGAGCGAACGGGCTGAGTCTCAGCAGAAAGCGAAGCGTCCCCAGATCCTGAA
>JBPCRG010000521.1:0-8073 GCA_050997095.1 Thermomicrobiales bacterium
CTCTTCCGCATGGACGGGCACGAGCAGGGTCTCGCCGACCGGAAGCTCGAGCTCCCCGACCAGCACATCGGCGGAGCCGTCGTCGACGATCGCGCCGAACCCGGTCGTGCCCACGATCCCGTTCGTCGCGGCGGCCGTCGCGGCCATCCCGTGCGCCCCTCCCCCCCACGTCTCGCCCTGCGGCGCCTCGTCCCACCCTTGGTTCAGCGCTTCATGTTTGGGGACCGTCAACCGGAGGGAACCGCCGTCGAACGCGGCGAACGCGCTGCGGGGCACGTAGTAGTCCGTCGGGAAGAAGAATCCCTTTTCGACGACCACGTAGTCCTGATGGCTCGCCACCACGCGGCCGAGCTTCTCGTCGTCGGAGCCAAGCACGTCGACGCCCTCGGGAATCTCCCACTGCCGCTTCGCGTCGTCCATCGAGGTTGCCTCCTTGGGTTGGGGGTAAGATCCGAATTTGCCGAGGGCATGACGGGACAGATGCCAAGCATCGGACGTCAGGCTCACACGAGCACGAAACGTGCCGCCAAGAGCATCGCGGCCGCGTCGATGTGCGGCCAAGTTCCGGCAACGTCGACCCATGCAGGCTCCATTGCCCATCAGTGGCGCACGCGGCGGCGAGTGTGGCGCTTCCCTTGTCGTTCGCCGGCCCAAAGCTGGCCTCCAAATCGTTCAATTTCTCGCAGCGGCGACGAGATTCTTCCTTCTTCAGAATGACAATTGGGGCGCGCCTCCTCCGCCGCCGTCCCCAGTGCTCCGACCAACGGCATCCGTTATACCCGCCGTCGCCTCCGCCTTGCCCCCGAACTCGTGGCGGGTACCTTCTGGGTGCGGGCCGGGGGGATGGAGGGCCGGTCCCGTTCGACGACGACACGTGCCGTTGGACGGACCACCGGGGAACGCAGGATCTCGGCGACGGGCAGCCCGCTCGTCCCCATCCGGTACACTCATTCCGCGGGCGAGGGAGGCGACGGTCGCGGGAGGCCCTGCGCCGAGCCGACGCGAAACCTCACGCGTTTCGCGCAAAAGGAGTGCCGGATGACCGACCCGCCGATCCTGTCGAAGCCGTCGGAGATCACGGAGGAGGTCGTCGCGCAGATGGCGCTGGCGGCGGGGCTGGCGATCCCGACGGCCCGGCTCGGGGCGGTGACGGCGCGGCTGCGGGAGATGCACGAGATGGCGGCCGGATTGGCGCGGCTCGATCTGGACGGGATTGAGCCCGCCGCGTCGTTCGATCCCTCCTGGGCGGAGGACCCCACATCGTGAGCCAGCCATGCGACCTGACGATGACGCGGGCGATCGCGGAAATGCGGGCGAAGCGGCTGTCGTCGGCCGAGCTGACGCGCTCGACCCTGGATCGGCTCGCGGCCAGCGAAGGGCGGCTCCACGCCTACGTCGTCGTCCTTGAGGCGGAGGCGATGGCGGCGGCCAAGGCTGCGGACGCGAAGGTCGCCCGGGGCGACCAGCCCGGGCCGCTGCATGGCGTGCCGATCGCGGTCAAGGACATCTTCGACCTCGCGGGCCAGCCGACGCGCTGCGGGTCGCGCGTCCGTGACGACGCTCCGGCGGCGATCGCCGACGCGGAGTCGGTGGCGCTCGCGCGGGCGGCGGGCGCGCTCTTCATCGGCAAGACGGTGACTCAGGAGTTCGCGGCCGGCGTGATCAGCCCGCCGGCGCGCAATCCGTGGAATCCGGAGCGGATCCCCGGCGGCAGCTCCGGCGGTTCGGGCGCGGCGGTGGCGGCGGGCTCGGCGATGGCGGCGTTCGGGTCGGACACCGGGGGCAGCATCCGCAACCCGGCCGCGATCAACGGCATCGTCGGCCTGAAACCGACCTTCGGCGCGGTCGATCGGCGCGGCGTCTTCCCGCTCTCGTGGTCGTTGGACACGGTCGGCCCGCTGGCGCGGACGGTCGAGGACGCGGCGCGGTTCCTCGACGTGATCGCCGCGTCCGGACCCGGGCGGTCCGGTCCGGCGGCAGCGGCTCCAGCCGCGACCCGCGAATTGCGCGACGGGATCATCGGCCTGCGCATCGGGGTGTCGCGGACGTTCTTCGCCGATCATCTCCAGCCCGATGTGGAACGGGCCTTCGAGGCCGCGCTGGGCCAGCTTCGCGATCTCGGCGCGGAGGTCGTGGACGCGGATTGGGCGGAGGCGCCGGCCGCGCGGACCGCCAGCTTCGTGCTCAACCGCGTGGAGTGCGCGGCGGTGCACGAGCGCGGGCTCCGGCGGCATCCCGAGCTGTACGGCGACGAGCTTCGCCTCCGCCTCGAATCGAACACGCTCTACCCGGCGGAGGGGTATCTGCGCGCGCTTCGGGCCCGGGCGCTGGTCAAGCGGTCGATCGCGGCGCTCTTCGCGACCCACCGCCTCGACGCGCTGGTCACGCCGACCTCGCCCGCCGTGGCGGCGCCCGCGGACGATCTGACCGTCGTCTATGCGGATGGCTTCCGCGAGACGGTCAACCTCGCCTACACCCGCTTCACCATGCCCTTCAACGCCACAGGGCAGCCGGCGCTGGCCGTGCCCTGCGGATTCGACGGGCAGGGTCTGCCGATCGGGATGCAGATCGTCGGCCGTCCGTTCGCGGAGGCGCGGATCTGCCGGATCGGCCACGCCTACGAAGAGGCGGCGGGGTGGTCGCGGCGCCGGCCGCCGCTCGCGACGTCGTAGACCGACGGCATGGACGCTGGCGCGGATTCGGGATCGGGATCGGGGAACGACGGCGGATGGACGTGAACGACAGGAAATGGTCGGCCCGGGCGACGCAGGCCCGGGCGAACTTCGTCGCGGCGCTGCGCGAGTGCGGCGAACTGGCGGACGCGGTCGAGGGCTTCGAGGGGGAGGAACTGCTGGAGGTGCTGGTCCACCTCGACGGCCTGCGCTTCGTGATGGCCGAATCGGGCCAGCTGCTGCAGGGGGTCGTGCGCGGTTTCATCGAGGAATAGGCGCTATTCGGGATCGACGTCATGGGCGAGCACGGCCAACCGCTCGGGCAGCAAGACAGAAGAGTGTTGAGAGAGCAGTTTCGCAGGCCGATTGCGAACCGCGGGAGGAGGCTGACGCAGGGCTTGAAATCTCAACGATCTCGGACGGATCCCCCAGTTGCTCATTCGCCGCTGATCCATTCCCAATCGTCCCTATCCGGCCGAATAGATCCGCACCTCGCGCAGGAACCCAATCGTTGCAATCCCGCTGGGATTCAGGAACTGGAAGCGCACGTATTGAGCGCGGGCTTCGCACGTCGTCGAATGCCAGTCGTCGGTGGGAGCACTCGACGGCGTCGAAATCGGTCTCCATTCATAATGGTCGTCCGACACTTGAATTCGAAGCTCCGCTCCACCGACAGCCTTAACGAACATCCACGCGATCTCCTCTATCGATTGCGTTGTTCCTAAATCAAATGAAACGAATGCCGTCGAAGGAGCACTTTTTCCGTTTGTAGCCCAGCAAGTGTCCGGTGCCTTGTCGTAGGCGAGTGTTGCACTCAACGAATTGGGACTTTGACTACTGCCTAGAATCTTGATTTCGGTCCTCTGCGCCTGCCGCGACGGCATTGGATCGAATATAACCAGCGAAACCTCCGAATCGTCGACCAACGTCCGAAGTTCTGCCCATTCTCTTCGAGGCGGCGAAATTGGATCGGCCACCTTTGGAGGCCCGAGAAGATAATCGGCCGAATCTCGAAGTTCGGACTCTTGGGTGTGCTCTCGAGCAACAGGGACAGAGACCATCGGAGGATGGTGGGGATCCTCGGCCGACGGCACCGGCGTGAAGGGTGCGGTCGGCTCGGCGGGTGACGGCTCGCTTGCTGGCATGGAAACGGTCGGCGACGCCGGGATGCGGGGTGACCATAGCGCATTCGCGCCGCTCCGCACAGTCGCCGACTCCAAGGCCGCCGTCCTTTCCAACAATTGCACCATTCTCGCCAGTGACTGCCTGGAGTCGTAGGTGTTGGCCTCGATCGACAACTCGATTCCGGTGATTTCCGCAATGATCCAAATGGCAAGCCCAAGACCGATCGATGCAATGAACCCCGCGAATTTTATATTGCCAATCAACAAAAGGCCAATGGTAGGAGAAAGAACTGCAGATCCGCGCAGCAGATAGCCAAATAATGTAAGTATCGGAAATCGCTTCATCGTCCCGCCCCTTTTCTTGAAACCAACCCTTGGGCCATTCGGATAAGAGAATCCGGCGTTCCGTCCCCAGCGCACGACGATGATATGCCGACACCTCAAGCCGCGTTATATGCCAAACGGCAGTGTCGACCAATTCTACTCCACGAGCAACTATCATTCGGCGAAAATGTCGGCCCCGAGGCGACGTTCGCCTGGATCCCGCAACCGAAGCCATCGACGTGAGGCGATGGCTTCGGCTTGGAAGCAATTTTCACTCTTTCTTCGATAGTTCCCATTCTCCGTGCCTCTCCAATTTCAACGCGCCCCAATTAATTAGGAACGATTCGAAGTTTCTCAGGAATCAAGACCCAACCCCGTCCGGCCCGCGCGGCAAGGACACCAGTGGCTTCGGTCGAAATTCGTTTGAGCGATCGGCGCTGGAGTGTGCACTTCAGGGCCGAGTGGCATCCAAGCTGAAAACCGCGGGCGAACTCCCCGATTGCCGACACGGAGCCCGTCCTAAAGATCGACTCCGCAGCCGATTGCGGGTCAGTCCGAAGAACGCGGAGGGTATCATCGCCAAACTCCGGGCGGCGACTTGTCCGGGCCGTCTTCTCCGCTCTGGAGGATCGCCAAGGCTTGATCAGGGCGGATGCGTTCCCAGACCTGCATCTCGCCCTCGTCCTCCACGGCGGTGCGTCCAGTGAACGTCAGACCCGCCTTCGCCGCGACGCGTTGCGAGGCGATGTTCGCGGGCAGGATGGCCGCGACCGCGGATGCCGCGTGCCGATGCCCGAACGCCCAGGCCACCAGCGCGGCGGCGGCTTCGGAGGCGTATCCGCGGCCCTCGAACTCCGGGTAGACGCCGTACCCCAGCGCGCAGGCGCCATCCTCCGCGCCCGGCGCGAAGATGCCCGCGGAGCCGACGACCATCCGGTCCTCGCGCCGCAGGATTAACCGGTCCGGCCAGCCGCCCGCGTCGGGATCGTCCGCGTATCGTCCGCGGAAGAACTGCAGGGCGTCGTCGATCCCCGGCGGGGGCCGGAACGGCTGCGGGAACGAGACGTCGAGCGAGCGCGAGAGGAGCGCGGCGTCCCCGGCGATCATGGCGTCGACGACCGGCAGCGACCACGCGACGAGGACCAGCCGCGGTGTCTCGATGTCGGGAGCGCGGGCAGTCGACACGCTGCGATTCCCTGTTGTCACTTCTCAAAATGGAGCTCCCGGGATGTGCTTCATGGATCGAACTCGGGAGCGGACCCATGAAGCCCGCGAATGAACCGCGGCTCCGGGATACTATAGCGGGGGGCGGCGCGACAGACGCTCCGCGGCGTCGACGATCGAATCGATGGATGGGGAGTGCGAGCGATGGCTGAAAGGCAACGGGGGCGCGTGTTGCGCGCGGATCATATCGGGTACGTGGTCAACGACCTCCCCGCCGCGGTGGCGTTCTTCATCGACGTGCTCGGGTTCGCCGACATCGATCGGCGCGGCACGCTGGCGGTCGCGGAGGGCGACGAGTTGACTCGGCTCCTCGGCGTCCATCCCCGGGCGGAGGCGTCGTTCGCGTTCGTCCGCGCCGGCGACGACACGGTCGAGCTGATGTCCTGGACCGCGCCCGATCACCGGCCCGAGGCGGCGAAGAACAGCGACGCGTCCGGCAGGCACCTCGCGCTTCGCGTCGACGATCTGGACGCGCTGATCGCACGCGTCCGCGAGGTTCCCGGCGCCGTCGTCCGCGAACGCAGCCCCCGCGGCTTCGTCTACGTCACCACCCCGTTCGGGCTTGAGCTGCAGCTCATCCAAAACTGACCGGGCCCGTCGCGCTCGCCTCTGGACACGGTCAAGAGCGCGATGAGAGGACTGGCGCCGATGCCTGAGCAACGACGCGATTCTTCCTTCGTCAGAACGACATCTTGCGCGGTTTCTGCACCCTCATGTGACACCGACCGAACGGGCGACGGTCCTCCCTGCGGTCGGACCGATTCCGCCATTTGGCCTGCGGGCTCGGCCCGGAATGACGGTGGTCGGGCGACCGTCACCATCCGCGGGGCGGGCAGCGAGATCGACGAGCGACAGCAGGAGACGTGCCGCCGATGCCGGGAATGGGGGAGTTCGCGGCGGCGCTGGCGATCGTGCTCGTCGCCGGTGGCGTCTCCGGGTTGGCGGGCTTCGGGTTCGGCCTGGTCGCGGTTCCGCCGCTGCTGCTCCTGTTCGAGCCCGCGTCCGTCGTCACGATGACCAAGGTGCTGACCCTGGCCACTGCGTGGGTGATCCTCCGCGGCCAGCGCGGGCGGATCCATCTGCGGGTCGTCGCCGGGCTGGTTCCCTGGGCGGTGGCCGGGATGGTGGTCGGGATCGCGGTGCTGAAGCTGGCCGACCCGGCGGCGATCAAGCTCCTCGCCAGCGTGGTCGTCGTGCTGTTCGCGCTGGTGCTGCTCCGCGGCTGGCATCCGCGCGGGGTCCATTCACCCGTGGCGACCGCGCTGGCGGGAGCCCTGAGCGGGACGCTCTCGACGTCGACCGGTCTCTCGGGACCGCCGGTGGTGATGCTCTTCGCCGCGCGCGACGTCGAGCCGACATCGTTCCGCGTGACGTTGACCGCCTACTTCGCGATCATCGACGCGGTCGGGCTGGGCCTGCTGCTCGCCAGCCGCAGCATCGACCGCGACCATCTGATCCTGGCCGCCGCGTTGATCCCCGCCGCCATCGCCGGGCGCGCCGGAGGCCGCGCCTTCGCCGACCGCATCAGCCCCGCGACCTTCCGCCGCGTCACCCTCGCGCTCCTCCTCCTCACCGGCGCCACCGGCATCCTCAGCGCCCTCATCGCCCATTGAGGCCGACCGATTGCCTAAAAGCTCAAAGCCCTCGGCTCAAAGCTCGGCCCTATACACCATCCGACGCTCCACCAGCGTGAAGCCGAACCGCTGCAAATTCCGCGGCGAGGCGTTGTCGTCGATCGTCTCGGAGACGGCGAGGGTGCAGCCTGCCAGCTGCGCGTCGGCCAGACGACGCTCGATCATCGCGGACTGCAACCCCCGCCCGCGATGGGCGGGGTCGACGAGCGCCAGCATCAGCCAGCCGACGTCGCGGACGACGCCGAGGACGAAGACCCCGGCAGGGCGTGCGCCGTCCCGGACGATGTAGTGCCGCCAGCCGGGGAGCCCGATCCCGGCGGCGTAGAGCGCCCCGCGGGGATGGTCCTGCGCGAAGCCCCAGATCCGGTTCACCGCGGCGCCGAACTCGTCCGGGTCGATCGCGTCATCCTGAAGCCGGAGCCCGACGGGCGGGCGAGGATCAAACCTCTCGTCGGCCGCCACGCCCCTGCCCCAGATGACCTCCCGGGACTCGAACACGAGCCGCAGCTTCTCCCTGACCGCCGCCGTCGCCCAATCCCTGCCGTGCTCCGGAATCGAGACGCTGATCTGGCCGACCCCCTCTCTGGCCGCGAGGTCGACGGCCGACTTCCAGACCCCGATCGGCGAGTCGCAGGATTCCAGGCCGAAGACGGAGTTGAACGCCGGGTCGTCCTCGCGGGGATGGAGCATCATCATCGCGCGGTCGATCTCGCGCGTCGTCGCGCCGACCCGCGGTTTCGTCGCTCGGCAGAGGTCGCGCCAGATCCCAATCTCGCTGCGCAACACGCGCGCCGAACGTTCTCCAGTCCGATGTGGATTGTCCATCGTCATTCGCCACCCCCAACCAAACCGACGACGATTCTCGCTTGGCTCGAACGTTCCCCTCGGCATTTCCCAGGGGTTCCGCGCAGCAGTCCGCCATTTGTCGAATGACCTCTCGCTGCTCAACGAAGGATCTCTTGCCTCGACGTCATCCTGAGTACACCGTCCAGCGTACTTTGGCATCATGGCACCGATTGGGCAGGAGTCTGATGGTCGTCCCGATGCCCGTGCCCAAGGAGCCCGCCATGCCCGTGACCCAACACCTCGTCCGGC
>JBPCRG010000525.1:0-3637 GCA_050997095.1 Thermomicrobiales bacterium
TCCCCGGGCCGGCCAGATACCGCGCCGGGTCGTGCCAGAGTCTGGCATTGCCGGTCCGCACCAGGACGACGTCGTCAGCAGCGATCTCGATCCCCCGGGCGGCGGCGCACGCCTGAAGTTCGGCCGCGGAGACCGCCTCTCCCGGACCCAGCGCGTCGACGCCGCGATGGCCGGCGATGTCGAGCAGCACACCCCGGGCGATGATCGGCGGGATCTCCTCGACCGCGTGCGTGGTGAAGCCCTTCGCATGCGAGACGTCGGCCGCCGCGACTCCCCCGAAGAGCATGCCCCCGTCGGCCTGGTGGCAGATCGCGTCGATGTGGGTGCCGCTGTGCTCCATGCAGACGATCATCCCGGAGGCGCTCGATCTGCGCCCCGGCGGGCCGGTCACGCGGGCGTCGGCATGGCGGCGGTGGAGGACGTAGAGGTATCCGGGCTGATGGACATCGATCACCGGCATCCCCTGGACCCGGGGCTGCTCGAGGTCGAAGATCTTGGCGGGGACGTTGAGCAGCGGAAGATCGGAGGCGGCGAGCGCCCGGCTCCCCGCCGGCGCCGATCCGGACGCCGCCGCGCCAGCCGACGCCTTCGCGTCGAGTCCCGGCAGAAGCCGTCCCCCACGCCCCCAATTGCCGACCGGAACGTCGTTCAGGACGACGTTGACGTTCGCCTCCGGCGAGCCGCCGATGCGGTGCATGATCTCGGTGATCGCCGCGGCCAGCGCCTCTTTCTGCGCCGGATCACGACCATCGAGCCAGTCCACGGTAACGATCGGCATCTGCGTCTCCTCCTAAGCGGGCGTTGTGGGCGTCTTGATCCGGGCGCCCCGTCCGACAGGCGGGTCGGCGGGGGCGCCCAGCCGTGCGGAGAGCCTCGTCGCCGCGTCGACCATGATCGGGATCAAGTCCGCCACCCGAGCGTCGTCCATCCGGCTCGCCGGCGAACAGACCCCGATCGCGGCGACCACGCCGCCGACGTCGCGCACCGGGGCGGCGATGCCGCGCACCTCCCGCCGCCACTCCCCGAGATTGACCGCGTATCCCTGCCCGCGGACGCGGCCAAGCTCGGCGCGGATGGCCTCCGGCGTCGCGTGCGTCAGATCGGTGTGCCGCTCCATGCCGTTCCCGATCGTCTGGGCCTGGACGTCCGGCGCGGCATGGGCGAGAAGGACCTTGCCGGTGGCGACGCAGTGGGCCGGGCATCGCGCGCCGATGCGTGACGCGACCTGCACCGCCTGCCGGCCCTGCTCCCGGGCGACATAGACCGCTTCTCCGCCTTCGAGCACGGCAAGGTGGATCGTGTCTTCGGTCAGATCCCGCAATTCGACCATGAAGGGCCGCGCCTCCTCAGGGAGATCGAACCGTGCGGTGGCCAGTTGACCGAAGCGGCGAAGGCGCGGACCCAGCGCATACTCCTCGGTGACCGGGTTCTGGACGAGATAGCCGTGCCGCTCGAGGGTGGCGAGCACGCGGTAGGTCGTCGCCTTGCTCACGCCGAAATCCCGCGCCACCTCGGTCACCCGCCGCGATTGGACATCCGACTCGAATGAATCGAGGATGCGCAGCGAGAGATCGAGAGACTTCAGCAACGGTTCGCTGTCCAGGGTGGCCACCGCTCTCCATGTTTCACATAGCGGTACATGGTTTCAGATTGGCGGATTCTACGCGACGGTCTGCCACGTGTCAACGATCGCCAAGCGGTGAGGGTGCCAATGGTGCGTTGAGGGGGAATGGAATGGGCAAACCGATGCGCGAAGCGCATAAACCCGCTGCTTACCGGCGTTTGAACAACGCCACGACCACTTCAGCCTTCCGCCCAAAGCAACCAGCCGTCTCTCATTATCTCTTATATCTTATGTCTTATCTCTCAAATACGTCTCTCTAAGCTCACAGCTACCCCACCACCTTCTTCGCCACCGCGACGACGTCGGTGGTGGGATCGCCTTGAGGGGATGAGCCGCCGATCCGGATCAGATAGTTGCCGTCGCGGATGTAGAGGACCACGAGGTTGGAGCCGTCGGGGGCGCCCTTGAGCGCACGGCTCTGCTCGCCGATCGGGTCGATGGTCGTCTCCGCGAGATCCTGCGCCTGCACCACGGCGTCGGCGAAATAGGTCAGTGCCTCGGCGGCGCCCTGCTTGTCCGAGAACCGATGCACGCTGACATTGATGACGTTGGTCGTCGTGGGGACGGGGTTGCCGGCCGCGGGGATCTCGAACGCGATGTACTGGTTCTCCTTCCACCCCCACCCGTCCAGCTTCGTCGTCGCGTCGGCCGGATCGGCGAAACTCCCGGCGACCTGATCCTTGGTGCGCTTGTCCTTCTCCGTCTGCACGAACCCGGCCGGCAGGGCGCTGGCCGCCGGCAGCAGCGCGCGGGTGCGGTTGGCGCTGCTTGCCTTGGTCGCCGTCGGGTTCGCCGCGCCGGCCGCCGTCGGCGCCTGCGCGTCCGGCGTCCGCGCAGGGTTGGCGGTGGGATTGGCGCCCGAAGCCTGCGCGGCCTCGGCGGCGCCCTTGGTCGGAGCCGCGGTCGGGCTCTCGCCGGCGGCCTTCGTCGCGGCGGCGGTCGCCCCGGCCGCGCCCGCCGCGATCACGGTGCCCGTCGCGTTCTGGTTCGCGAGCGTGCCATCGCGCTGGTCGTTGCCGCTGCGCGCGCGGTTGAAGGCGAAGACGACCGCGCCGATCACCACCGCCAGCGCGACGAGCGCCAGCAGCGGGCCGACCCATCGGCCGGAGCGGCTGCCGTCCAGCGGAGAGAGCGCCGGACCGGGCGAGTACGGATGATCGTTCGCGAGCATGCTCCCGGGCGGTTCGGACGCCTGCCCGGCGCGCGGAACCGACGGGCCCCGCTGTCGCCAGCTCCCGTCGCCCGAAGCGCCTCCGCCGGGCCGCTCGTCCGCCGCCGGATCCGCCGTCGATCTCCAGTCGGGGGTCGACCGATCGTCCGGGGGCGAGAGCGGCGAGAAGGCGGGGGCGATGCCGCGCGGGGCCGCCGGACCGCCGCCGGTCGCGGAGGCCGGCGGCCGGGAGGATGTGTCTGGTCGTGGTTCCATGCGGTGGTCGCGCTCCTCGCGGCGGAACGCGGCCGCCGCGTTCATCGGGAAGTGACCGGAAGTATAGCCGTGGTCCCGGCCATGACCATCGCCGACGGCCGACCACCCTTAAAGACGGTCGGCCGACGCCATCGGTTTCGGCGTGGGCCAGTCGAAATGAACCGACGCCAGCTGTCGCGGGCGACCAAGTCCCTCTTCCTTCGGATAGAACGACGCGGGGCATCAAAGGTTGTCATGCCGACGGAGTCATGCCGATGACGGCTGTCATGCCGACGCAGGAGGAATCTCGTCGTCGTTCCGCACACCGGCCGAATATCGATGGCCAGACCACGTGAGATGGCGGGAGGCACGCCATGCCGACACGGCCTGCCAACCAGCCAGCCTCGCCACCCCGCCCATTCGTCCTGTACGTACATCTATGCAGACGCGCCGATCCGGGCTATTCTCGGACTATGCACTTGCAGAGTGTCGACGACACCCGCAGAGTGCGTCCGACGGCGGGGCGAATGGCCCCCGCCGTCCCGAGACGCGGCGAGGACGGCGGGCGATGGAGGACTCATTGCACACCGGGCACGCGGAACCCCCAC
>JBPCRG010000529.1:0-6158 GCA_050997095.1 Thermomicrobiales bacterium
GGTGGCAGATCCTTTGATACCCACCAAGTGTCGACGCCCTGGTCCGATCGACGGAGGTCGTTTGACACCGACTGTCTCCTCCTCGCGTCGTCATTGCATCGAGGACAGGCCTGTCGCGGCCTGCCGATTGGAAGGTGGGCAGGTCGACGCGGCGCGATGGCGGCGGTGACCGTTTGCCAAAACCGCAGCGCCCGCAGGAACGTGACCGGCATCGTAGTTAGTGGCCTCTACGCGACGGCGGTCGCGGCGGCGGTCATGTGGACGCTCTTCCCGTTCTATTGGGCGGCGATCACGTCGATCAAGGACGGGTTCTCGATCTTCGGGAACCATTGGCTGCCGTTCGTCAGCTTCGAGCCGACGCTGGACTCGTGGCGGACGTTGGCGGACAAGCCGCATCTGGTTCGCTCGTTCCTGAACTCGGTGGCGATCGCCGTGCCCGCGGCGACGATCGCGCTGCTGCTGGGGACGCCGGCCGCCTATGCCGTCGCCCGCGTCCCGTTCCCGTCGGGATGGGCGGCGGGGTTCGCGACCTGGTTCATCCTCCAGCGGGTGGCGCCGCCGGTGGTGTTCGTGACTCCGTACATCCTGATCTCGCGGCAGGTCGGCCTCGACGACTCGGTCCTGAGCACGATGCTCGTCAACGCGACGCTCAACCTGCCGCTCGTCGCGATCATCCTCAGCGGCGCGTTCCGCGAGGTGCCGCGCTCGTTGGAGGAGTCCGCTTGGATCGACGGAGCGTCGCGGTGGCGGTCGTTCCGCGGCGTGGCGCTGCCGCTGGTCGCGCCGGGCCTCGCCGCGAGCTGGCTGCTCGCCTTCGCGTTCAGCTGGAACGAGGCGATGTTCGCCTCCGCCCTGAGCTTCGACGCGTCGCGCTCGATGCCCGTCCTGATGCAGTCGAACGGCGGCTTGGGCGGGGCGAACCTCGGTGGCGCGACGACGCAGGTCATCCTCGGGATGTCCCTGCCGTTGCTGGCCGCGCTCTTCGCGCAGCGCCACATCGTGCGCGGGCTGTCGCTGGGGGGCGTCAAGGGGTGAAAAAGACGCACGTCGCCAAGCCCAGAGAGGGTTGTGACGTGCGTCGGAGAGATTCAGGCGATGACTTCAGAAAGGATTCCGGGGAGGCGGACCGACCGGCCCGCGGGGATCAGTTTCAGCCGGCGAGGAGCAGAAGCGCCGCGACCGCGGCGAAGATGAACGACGATCGGGCGACTAACCGTTGGCGGAGCTGAAATGCCATCTGGTCCCCTCCGAACGTGACGATCGAGAGCGATCCCCTGTCGAGAACGCTCGTTGACGAGCCTACGCCTTCGCCGACGAGGATGCAATCGGGATCGCAGGCCGTCGATACCCGTGTTCCCGTCACCCCAGAGACGAAGAGGGCGACTCTGGACGTGCTGGAACACGCAGCAAGTTCGCCCGTCAAAACTCTCGGTGTTCAGTCCCGCAAACGTGCGAAGGCCGGGTGGGCGGGCAAGCCGGTCTTGATGAACTCGCCGGGAGTGAGAGCACGCGCCGCCAAATTCGCCCCGTTGATCTCATCGGCCAATGGTCGGTCGAGCGTCAGGATATGGTCTGCGGAGATGGCCGGCGCCGCCGCGATCACGTGCTCATCCTTGGAATTGATCGTGGGATACCGCCGCGGATGCACGTCAAGTCGGGGCACCGGCGCCAACAACGGCAAGCCGCCGGCGAATTGAATCCGATGCCGCGCCGGCACGTGGGCTGGAAACTTGGCCAGCAGGTTGGCTTCGGTCTCGACGAGCACCGGCTGGGAAACGGCCGCCGTCAGCATCCCTCGGACGCATAGTGACCAGAGAAACCCGGAGCCGCCGTTCGGAGAGGCGGCGGCGGCGATCAGGCAGGAAGCGTCGAAGAAGAGGAGCGTCGCCGAATCAACGTTCATGCATGCGATGAGTCGGCGGACGCTTGCAGAGAGACGATCAAAGACTGTGTCTCCGCGTCGAGTCGGTCGGTTTGGAGAAAGTCCGCAAGCTGCCGGTCGGAGTATTCTCGCGGCGAAATGTCGGGGCGGGTCCGATTGGTGAGGAGCAGCAGATCGAGACTGCGCTTCGTGATCCGATAGCCGCGGCCGAGGCGTGAGGCCGCCAGCTTGCCGTCCCGGATGTAGCGGTAAATTGTTTCCCGATTGACCTGCAGATAATCTGCGGCTTGTTCGGGTGTGAGAATCTCTCTGATTGCTGCAACCATTCTTCGATACTAGCATATCTGAATCGACATCAGGCGACAAAATCTGCAAGTGCAACTCAAAGCATAACTACTATGATCTGAAATGATGTTTATGATCTGCGTATTGCATGCCTTCGATCACGATCGGCCACGGCCTGACCGCAATCGTCGCACAGGCGGACGACAGTCCACGTGAATGCTGCGAATGGCAACTTCGTGGCCAGGTCAACGGCGTCTGTCGCAGCCACAAGCTAAACTCCGACGTCAGTCCTGCGCTCTGCTCGCGCCGAACGAATCGATGCTCATAGCGGTACGCTCCAGCCCCGTCGGAGATGGCGCGTCTGTTGGCAAGATTGGCACTGGTCGTATCCATTCTCGCCGGTTGCGAATGGGTGACCCTTCAGCAGAACGTCTTTGGCAGCGCGCTTTCAACGTCGAGGATCGGGCGATTTGATGCGAACGTACTCGGACAACGCCTCCGGCCCACTCCTGGTCGGGCTCGACATCGGCACGACGAACATCAAGGCGGTGGTCTACCGGCCGGACGGGCGGACGGTGGCGTTGGCGAGCGTGCCGGCGGTGACGCACGTCCCGCGCCCCGCGTGGGCGTACTACGAACCGGACCAGCTGTGGGCGCTGGCGGTCAAGGTGCTGCGGGACGTCACGGCCCAGATCGACGATCCGGCGCGGATCGCGGGGATTGCGGTCGCGAGCATGGGCGAGGCGGGGGTGCCGCTGGACAAGGATGGCAAGCCGACCTACCAGTGCATCGCCTGGTTCGACCGGCGGACGATCCCCCAGTGCGACTGGCTCGGCCAGGCGATCGGCGAGGATCCGATCTTCGCGGTCACCGGCCTCTCGCTCCAACCCATCTTCGGCCTCTGCAAGCTGATGTGGATCAAGGAGAACGAGCCCGAGGCGTTCGCCCGGACGACCCGCTGGCTCCACGTCGCGGACTACATCGCCTTCGAGCTGAGCGGCGAGGGCGCCACCGACTGGTCGCTCGCCTCGCGCTCGATGGCGTTCGATCTGCGGAAGCGCGATTGGGACGACGGCATCCTGCGCACGGCCGGCATCCCCCGCGGGATCATGGCCCCGGCGGTCGCGAGCGGCACGGGCGTCGGGAGCGTGACGAGGGAGGCGGCGCTGGCCACGGGCCTGCCCGTCGGCGCGGTCGTCTCCGCCGGAGGGCAGGACCACGTCTGCGGGGCGCTCGCGGCGCGGGTCGTCCGTCCCGGCCAGATCCTGGATTCGATGGGCACCGCCGAGGCGCTCTTCGTCGCGCTGGACGAGCCGCTCTCCGATCCGGAGATGGGGCGGCGCGGCTACACGCAGGGCGCGCACGTCGCGGGCGGCGGCTACTACGTCTTCGGCGGCCTCTACACCTCGGGCGCGAGCGTCGATCGGGCGCGCGACATCTTCGGGGCGGGCGTCGACTACGGCGCGATCCTCGCGGCCGCGAGGGCCGTGCCGCCGGGCAGTCTGGGCGCGGGATTCATCCCGCACCTGCGGCTGGCCAACGCGCCGCACGCGGACTCCCGGGCGCGGGCGGCCTTCGTCGGCCTGACCACCGACGTCACCCAAGGCGCGATGATGCGCGCCGTGCTGGATGGGCTGGCCTACGAGGCGCGGTCCTCTGTCGAGCCGCTGCTCGGTTACGCGGGGCTGGGATCGATGCCCGAGATCTCGGTGATCGGCGGCGGCGCGAAGAACGACCTGCTGCTCCGGATCAAGGCCTCGGTGATGGACACGAGGCTGAACGTCCTCGATCTCGACGAGGCCACCGCGTTGGGCGCGGCGATCCTCGGCGGCATCGGCGCGGGAGTTTACCGCGACGTCGACGACGCGCTGGCGACGGTCTCCGTGCACCCCCGGGCGATCGATCCCGACCCCGAGGCGGTCCCCGTCTACGAGACGTATTTCCGGGAGGTCTACCGGCTGCTGTACGACGCCCTCGCGCCGCTCAATCACCGGATCCACGCGCTGATGATCGGGAACCGCCCCTCCGACGCCGTGGCCGGCCGGTGAGGCGTCAGGGACTGCTGGGCATCGATCTGGGCACCGGGTCGGTCAAGGCGCTGCTGGTCGACGACCGCGGCGCGACCCTCGGCCGGGGGTCCGCCGAGCACCCGCTGCACCATCCCCGCCCCGGCCATGCCGAGCAGAACCCCGACGACTGGTGGACCGCGACCGGCGCCGCGGTGCGGGAGGCGCTCGCGCAGTCGTCGGGCGCGGAGGTCGCCGGGATCGGGCTTTCGGGCCAGATGCACGGGACGGTGCTGCTCGGCCGCGACGCGCGGCCGCTTTGTCCTGCCGTCATCTGGGCGGACACCCGCAGCGGTGACGAGGCGCGGGAGATCGGCGAGGCGGTGGGGCGCGAGCGGCTGATCGAGGTGACGGGCAGCCCGGTCGCCTCGGGATTCCAGGCGGCGACGATCCGCTGGATGGCGAGCCATCGCCCCGAGGTCTGGGCCGACGTCGCGCACGTGCTCCTGCCCAAGGACGAGATCCGGCGGCGTTTGACCGGCGAGATCGCGACCGAGCCGAGCGACGCCTCCGGCACGCTGCTGCTCGACGTGACCACCCGCGATTGGGCGCAGCCCGTGCTGGACGCGGTCA
Organism: Thermomicrobiales bacterium; assembly: GCA_050997095.1. GTDB lineage: Bacteria > Chloroflexota > Chloroflexia > Thermomicrobiales > UBA6265 > JBPCRG01. The sequence continues at coordinate 4,807 of JBPCRG010000529.1, forward strand.
GAGTCAGTCGGGGGCAGCTGCCGCGGATCGTCGACTCCGACGCGCAGACCGGCACGCTCACCGCGGAGGCGGCGCGGCATCTCGGGCTGGGCGCGGGCATCCCCGTCTTCGCGGGCGCCGGCGACGCTCCCGCGGGGGCGCTCGGCGCGGGCGTGGTCGATGCCGACGCGATGCTCCTGACGATCAGCACCGGCGCCCAGGTCTTCGCGCCGATCTCCACCGTGCGGATCGACCGCCAAGGGCGCATCCACACCTTCTGCGGCGTGGCCTCGAACGGGGGGGGCGGAGGCCGCGGCGCGGGCTGGTACCTGATGGGGGCGACGATGGTCGCCGGGCTGGCGATGCGCTGGTTGCGCGACGCCGTCTTCGGTCTGGATCCGGCGGGAGCCTACGCGAGGATGACCGAATGGGCCGCGGCGGTCGAGCCGGGGGCGGGAGGTCTGGTCTTTCTGCCCTATCTGGCAGGGGAGCGGACGCCCCACATGAACGCGAACGCGCGCGGCGTGCTGCTCGGCCTGACCGCCGACCACGGGCGCGGCAACCTCGTCCGCGCGGTGATGGAGGGCGTGGCCTACGCGCTGCTCGACGCCTACGACGTCGTGCGCGCGGCCGGGGCGCGTCCGCGGCGGATCGTGCTCGCAGGCGGAGGGGCGCAGAGCCCGCTCTGGCGCCGGATCGTCGCGGACGTCTTCGGGTTGACCGTGTCGCCGCTGGCCACGGCCGAGCAGTCGGCGCTCGGCGCGGCCCTGCTCGCGGGCGCCGGGCTGGGCCGGTTCGATCTCGCCGAGACCGCGCAGCGGTGGGCGGCCTATGGCGATCCCGTCGACCCGGCGCCGTCGAACGCCGCGCGGTATGCCGAGTTGACGGGGATCTTTCGGCAGGCATATCTCCACCATAGTGCGGATTTCGACGCATTGACGCGGATCGACCGGGGATAAGTATTCGAGTCAATTTCCGTGCGATGCGCCGGATGTTTCAGTTGGTCGAGAGAGACGACGAGATTCATCCTTCGTCAGAGTGACATGGGCGGGAGACTTCTCTTCCCATCATCCCGAACGTTCCGTGCATCGTCGTGCGTCGTCGACCCGACCGACGCCGGTTCTCGCTCCGCTCGAAGGGATTCCTGGACCCCGCGACTCCGCCTGCGGGCTCCGCTCGGAATGACGAATGGGCGCGGCGCGGCACCTTCGGCAACTAGGGCGTGTCTGACAAATCGGTCGAGAGCCAAATCATGAGTGATGCGATGACCACCATCGTGCAAAAGCGGACGGCCCGCTCCTCAAACCTGGGCGCAACGCCGCGCCACTGCTTCAAGCGCGCCATGCAGCGCTCGACCACGTTGCGCCGGGCGT
>JBPCRG010000531.1:0-2556 GCA_050997095.1 Thermomicrobiales bacterium
AGTTGGTGTCCGCCTCCGCCTGTCACCAGACTCGACGCGGCCGGTCCCGAACCGGTGTTGGGGAACTGCCGGACCGGCGGCTCCTTTTTCTTGCCGGGTCCGCGGTTGTAGATCGTGACGACCGAATCGTGGCCGTCGCTGGTGACGAGGTTGCCGGCGCCGTCGACGTCGCTCGACTGCGCCCGGCACCATTCGCGCCCGATCTCCTTCAGCGTCCACGCTCCGGCCGGAAGGCTCAGACCATAGGTTCCGTCCGCGCCGGTGGTGAAGAGGATCGGGGCGCCTCCGCCGGTCGCCGAGAGGCTGAAGTCCGCGCCGCCGCCGTAGAGGCTGCAGGCGGCGACGCTGTGGACGGCGCCGTCGCACCAGTACTTGACGACCGTGAGCGTGCCGCCGTCGCGCGGTTTCCGCGGCGAGTTGTACCACTGGCAGACGATCCGCTCGCCGCGGGTCAGCGAAAGGTCGATCGTGTCCCCGACCGCCGACGGGATGGACGGGTAGGGGGTGATGCTCAGGTATTTGTAGGCGCCGGTGACCTCGATCCACTGGCAGGTGACGAAGGTCTGGGCGGTCGCCGCGGGCGCCTGCTCCTGCACCGAGTAGCCTCCGCCGGAGAGTCCGCCCCAGTGGACCGCGCCGGGCTCGACGTCGCCGGTGGTCGTCTGCCGGGGCACGTCGGCGCCGTGGCGGAGCGTGAAGGCGACGCCGTCGGTCAGGGTGAGACCATGGGCCTGGGCATCGGCGCCGGGCGCCGCGAGGTCGTATCCCGCCGGGCAGGTGTATTTGTAGATCGTGATCGTCGTCTCCCGCGACGGGACGTTGAACCAATCGCAGTACAGCTGCTCGTTGGCGAGGAAGTCATGCGTGAGCACCCCGCCGACGGTGGCGCTGGGCGGGATCTGCCCGTCGACCGCGATCGGCGCGCCGTTTCGCACGATGATCGCGCTGAACCCGCAGAAGACGACGGGGTCGCCGTACCCGGTCGGGATCGCCTCGGTCAGGGTGACCGTCCCGGCGGAGAGGTTCTTCCAGAGCGCGAGTCCGTCGCCGTCGCCGCCGGTGGTCTTGACGGAGACGAGGCTTCCGTCCTTCACCAGCGTGAAGTCGATGCCGTTCATGGAGTCGGCGCAGGCAGTCTGGTAGTCGGTCCAGCCCATCGCGCCGAAAGCGGCGTCGGCCGGGCAGCTCCATTTGTGGACCGTGATGGTGCCGCCGTCGCCCGGGACGTTGTACCAGAAGCACTCGACGTGCTCGTTGTCGGAGAGGGTGATCGCGTAGGCCCCATCGGCCCCGATGGTCACCGGCGAGGATTTCGCCACCGTCTGCCGCCGATCGCTGGTGCAGTCTAGGACGAAGGCGGAGACCGTGCCCGCCGGGTAGGTCTCGACGGCGTTGAAGTCGCCCATCGGCAGATCGGCCCAGACGGCCGCGCCGGGAACCGAATCGCCCGTCGCCGTGACGAGATCCGGCGATCCCGCATGCTTCAGCGTGAACGTGACGCCGTCGGTCGGATTCGCGCAGTCGCTCTCCGGTGTGCCGACGGCGAGGTCCGGCACGTAGCCGCTCGGGCAGGTGTACTTGTGGATCGTGATCGAACCGCCGCCGTCGGGCACGTTGTACCAGTCGCAGACGAGGCGCTGCCCGTCGGCGAGGTCGGTCTGGACGGAGTGGCCGTCGATGATGTCGAGCTGGAGCGGGGCGGCGGCGAACGTCAGCGCGTCGCTGCGGCAGAAGACGACGGGTTTGCCGTATCCCGCCGGGATCTGCTCGGAGACGCCGTAGGTTCCGGCGTCCAAGGAGCCGAACTCGACGGCGCCGGGGATCGCCGCGCCGGTCGTCGCCGTCGCCGCGGCCGCGCCGCCCGAGCCCGAAAGATCGAAGACGACGCCGTCCATCGAGGCGGTGCAGTTCGCCGCCAGATCGTCGTGGCCGGCGTTGTAGGCGTCGAACTGTTCCGGGCATCCGTGTTTGTCGACGTGGATCACGCCGGCGCCGCCGTCGCTCAGCACGTTGAACCAGTCGCAGGAGAGGATGCTTCCGGACGCCATCTGGACGCCGGCGAGGATGCCGTCCGCCGAGACCGGGTAGGCCGAGAATCCGCTCTCGCCGCCCTGGCCGTCGAAGACGTCGCAGAAGACGGCCGGCGCGCCGTAGCCGTCGGGGATGCCCTCGGCGATCGAGACGTCGCCGGGTGTGACCTGATCGTCGGTGAAGCTGCCCGTGAAGGCGGCGGTGGTCGACGCATCCGAGACCTGGAACGCGGCGTCCATGGGCGAGCAGTTGGCGGTCAGCTGGCCGTGGTCGCCGCCGTACCGCTGCGGGCAGCCCTGCTTGTTGACCGTCAGGGTCGCATAGGCCACCGGCGGCGCAAGCACCGGCTCGGGCGTGACGTCGATCGGGGCTTGGGCGGTCCCGGCGTCGACGACGGCAACGGCCGGATCGAGGTTGCCGGTCTCGATCCTGGTCGCGTCCGCCTTCGTGATCTCGTCGTTGGCGGAGACGCGCGCCGAGCCCAGCGGCATGAGCGCGACGGCGAGCAGCAGCATCACCATGGCC
>JBPCRG010000596.1:0-4112 GCA_050997095.1 Thermomicrobiales bacterium
GTGATCGGCAGGGCCCAAGCAACCCCGGCGACCGGTGCCTCCGCCATCAAGAAGGAAACGTTGGGCAAAGGCGAGTCGGCGGCGGCGCCGGGCCGGACCTTGCTGCTCGCGCGGCGGACGTTCGCGCCTGGAGCCGACAGCGGCGCGCACCCGGCCCCCGGACCGACCGTGTTGTACGTCGATGCGGGCGCCGTCGACTTCAAGGTCGTGGACGGCGCCGCGACGGTGACGCGGGCCGGCGGCGGCGGCGGCGAGATGATCGCCGCCGGCAGCGATTCGATGCTGCAAACCAGGGACGCCGTGTTCTACGACCAGGGTGTCGTCCACCAGGTCGTCAACACCGGCTCGGAGCCGGCCGTGACCTTGGAATCCCACCTCAATCCCGTTGGCCAAGGAGCCCCGGCGGCGACTCCGGCGGCCGCGGCCGGCGGCGCGGCTCAGGCCATGGCGGTGACGATCAAGGATTTCGCGTTCGGCCCGCCCTCGCTCGATGTCGCGGTCGGCACGACCGTGACCTGGACCAACCAGGACTCCACCGCGCACACGGTCGACGGCGACCAGCGCGAGTTCTCATCCGGCCATCTGGAGCCGGGCAAGAGCTTCAGCCAAACCTTCGACAAGGCAGGGACCTTCGCGTACCACTGCGACATCCACCCCTCCATGAAGGCGACCATCGTCGTCCACTAAACCCTCACCCCCGGCCCCTCTCCCACGCACCGGGAGAGGGGAGCGCATCCCTCCCAATCCATTCCCCAATTCGACGCATTGGCCGATGTCGACCGGAACGGCCGGGCGGCAGCCATGTCAAAAAGGAGGCGCGACGACAAGCGACGGGAAGCTGCAGCGGCGTGGAAATCTCGAACGATCGAAAGGAGAGCCAACAGATGGCGACGAACATCGCGACCCCGGAAAACGCGGCGGCAACGTGCGAATCGGTCCAGGACATCATCGACATTGCAGTGACGGCGGAGGCGCTGGCGGTGACCGCGCTCGGCGCCGCGCTGGAGAGCGCGGCCAAGGGCACGCTGAAGCTGAACGCGGAGCACATCCAGGCCTTCACGGCGGCGCGGGCGGAGGAGCAGGCCCATTACGACGTGCTGACCAGCGCCGGGGCGAAGCCGCTGACGACGACCTTCACCGTGCCCGACCCCAAGATTTTCACCGACGCGGCGACGTTCCTGCCGGCGGTGATCGGATTGGAGGAGGCCTTCGTCGCCGCCTATCTGGCGGCGGCCCAGGAATTCGCCATTCTCGGCAAGCCCGAGCTTTCTCAACTCGCGCTCGCCATCGCCTCGGTCGAGGCGGAGCACCGGGTGGCCGTCCGCTCCTTCGCGGTCGAGGCCGGAATGCTGAAGGGTCTGCCGAACGACATCGCCTTCGAGCAGGCGTTGTTCGCCAGCGTCGGCGCGGCGGCCGACGCGCTGAAGCAGCTCGGCTGGATTGGAGGTAGCGGGGCGCAGATCACGTATCCCGGCCCCGGCAAGATCGACCCCACCGGCGTCAACCAGCTGAAACCCTAACCACCGTGACCGCGGATCGCGGAAGGAGAACGAGCGATGGACAACGACACGCATGATTCCTTGGCATTCCTCGCGGAGTCGCGCCCCTCGCGGCGCGCGCTCCTCAAAGGCGCCGGCATCTTCGGCGCCGGGCTGACGCTGGCCCAACTGGGGCTCTCGCGCCCGGCGGCGGCCGCGGCGACCAAGACGGAGAAGGTTCAGGACATTCTGGACATCCTGGCGACCAACGAGGCGTTCGGGGTGACGCTCGTGGGCACGGTGCTCGACAGCGCCAAGCACGGCACGTTCAGCACGCCCATCCCCGACATGGTGCTGAAGATTCTCACCGGCGTGCGGGCGGAGGAACAGTTCCACCTCGACTTCCTGCAGGGCGCCGGCGCGAAGCTGTTGACCGACACATTCCACATCCCGGAAGCCAAGATGCTGACCGACCCCAAGTCTCTGTTCAAAGACCTCGTGGATCTGGAGGACGCGGCGATCGCGGCCGTGATGGCCTCGCTGCCGACCTTTGCCCGCGAGCGACGGATCGACCTCCTCAAAGCGAACTTCCAGTTTGCGACCGAGGAGGCGGAGCACCGGCTGCTGGCGAACCACGCGCTGGGCACGCGGCCGGCCAACGACCACGCCTTCGCCCCGACGATGTTCACCTCGGTCGCCGAGTTTCTCGCCCTCCTCAAGAAGAAAGGGATCATCGGCGGCAGCGGGATGACGATCACCTATCCGGGACCGGGCGAGCCCGTCGACCCGACCGGCGTGATCTACCACACACCGGGCGGCCCGCTCGTGAACTGCCTCCCCACGGGCACCCCGAGCGCCTGACCCCCGCGGCAAAGAATCTCAAGCCCCGACGCCCGGGAGGGGAAGGCGGCCTCCCGTGCGTCGTCGTCGGGGAGGTCCGGGTCCGACGGGGTGTGGCTGTCTCACGTACGCACCCCAAGACCCCTTCGGACCCCACGTGGGCCGGTTTTCAAACTCGCCCTGGTACTACAGTGGCGCTTGGCTCGATGGGCATTAACACTTGCCCAAATCTCGATGATGTCTGCCGAGGATTGCCAGGGATTGCGGTGGTCGACTGCCACCAAAATCGGGCCGGAATTCGCAAGTGTCGCTGTAGTACTAGGGGGCAGTGCCCGCCGCCCTCCTCCCCAGCGCCGCCCCCAGAATCACCGTCTCCACGATCGAGGAGAGCACGAACGCCGCGGGGATGATCGCGACGCCGAAGCGGTCCAGCAGCAGGGCGCAGATCGCGCCGCGCAGCGCCAGCTGTGCCAGATTCGTGAGGAGGGGCGTCCGCGTGTCGCGCAGGGCGGTCAGGCCGCGGGTCAGGATCTCCGTGACTGCGAAGAACGGCAATCCCAACGCGTAGATCACGATCTGCCGCGAGGTCAGGCTCCCCGCCTTGGCGTCGAACGCGCCGTGCTCGAACAGCAGCCGCACGACTGGCCGCGCCAGCAGAACCAGCCCGAGCGCCGCCGGGATCGAGAGCGCGGCGATGGCCGCCGTCGTGCGGACCGTCAGCCGCCGAAACGCGAGGGTGTCGCGCCCGTTCGCCGCCAGCACCAGGCGCGGAAAGGCGGCTTGGGCGGCCGCGAAGCCGATGATCCGCACCGGCAGCCCCGCCAGCAGCCAGGCGTTCACGATCGCCGGCAGCACCCCCGCCTCGGGCGAGCGGGAGGCGAACGAGGCGTCGAGCACGCCGCCGAGATAGCCGACCCCCAGCGACAGGCTCGTCGGCACGAGCAGGCGGAGGGTCGCGCGCAACGCCGCGTCGCCCGGCGCCCAGCGCGGCCGCGGCCGCCACTCGCTCCGCCAGAGGAACGCAAAGAGCACGCCCCCCTGAAGCACGGCGCCGCCGACCGCGCCGCAGACCGGCCCGTAGATTCCGAGCGACGGGACGAGCCAGACCGCGGCGATCCCCGCGATCTCGGCCAGATTGTGGACGGCGATCGCGACCGCGGGCAGCAGGAAGCGGCTGCGCGCGTTCAGCACCGCCATCGCCACGCTGCCGACCGTCAGCAGCAGCGGCTGGATCAGCAGCAGCCGGGTCAGCCGCGTCGTCAGCGCACGCTCCTCGGCGTCGAACCCCGGAGCCAGCAGCGTCGAGACGAACCACGGCGCGGCCAGCATGCCCGCCGCGACGAGAAGGACGGCGACGGCGAGCACCGCCCCCAACACGGTGTCGGCGAGGCGCCGGACGGCGCCGTCCCCGCCCTTTCGGCGCACGTCGGCAAGGGTCGGGATCATCGCGGTCCAGAGCGCGCCGCCCGCGATCAGCGTGAAGAGCGTCTCCGGCAGCCGCGCCGCCGCGTAGTAGGCGGAGACCTCCGCCCCGGCCCCGAACCGCGCGTTCAGCAGCACCTGCCGGACCGCGCCCAGCACCGCCGAGACCCCGAACGAGACTGCGATCACCAGCGCCGCCCCCGACACCGTGAACTCGCGCAGCAGCAGCGCCGTCCACCGGCCCCCGTCGCCAGTCAGGGAATCACTCGTCTCAACCGTCTCCGCGCGCGATTGCTCCATCACCGACGATTGTCACACGCGGCGCTGGCGCCTCCGTCGTCGTAGGGGAGGGTCCCGTGCCCTCCCATGGCC
>JBPCRG010000599.1:0-4372 GCA_050997095.1 Thermomicrobiales bacterium
TACCCCCTCGTCTTCGACACCATGGGCCGGCAGCTGCGCGATTACGACGTCGTCCTCGCGGATTCGAGCGCGTGGGCGCACCACGTCTCGCTGGATCCCGAGCAGGTGCTGGTCTGCTATTGCCACAGCCCCGCCCGATTCCTCTATGGGGATCAGGACTATCTGGCGCGATCGAGTCTTCCGGGAATGGCGAGGCACGTGCTGCCCGCGATCTCGGCGGGGTTCCGCGCGATCGACCGCCGGGCGGCGGCGCGGGTGGACCGGTACGTGGCCAATTCGCTGAACGTCTCCCGCCGCATCCGGCGCGCCTACGGGCGGGAGGCGCGGGTCATCTATCCGCCGGTCGACCTGGCCCGTTTTAGCATGGATCCGCCCGCGGCCGAGCCGGAGCCGTGGTTTCTGGTGCTCTCGCGGCTGGTGCCGCACAAGCGGATCGACATCGCGATCGCGGCCTGCACGCGGGCCGGGATTCCGCTGAAGATCATCGGCGACGGCCGCGCGCGCGGCGAGCTCGAGCGCGTCGCGGGGCCGTCGGTCGAGTTCCTCGGCCAACTCACGGACGCGGCGGTGGCGGACCACCTGAAGCGGTGCCGGGCGTTGATCCTGCCCGCCGCGGAGGATTTCGGGATGACCGCGATCGAGGCTCAGGCGGCGGGGCGACCGGTGGTCGCCTACGGCAAGGGCGGGGCGTTGGAGTCGGTGATCAGCGGGGAGACCGGCGTCTTTTTCCCGGAGCTGAGCCCGTCGTCGCTGCTGGCGGCGATCGACGTGTTCGGCCGGGTGACGTGGAAGCCTTCGATCGCGATCGCCAACGCGCGGCGGTTCAGCGCCGAACGCTTCGTGCGCGAACTGGATCAGGAGATCGCGGCGGCGATGGAGGCGAAGCGGATCGCGTCGGGCGGCTCGTTCAGCGGCGGCGCTCGAAGCGCAGCCGCCAAACCATGACCACCGCCTCGGCCACGATCCGGCGGGAGAGCTTCGACTTGCCGGCGACCCGGTCCGTGAAGGTGATCGGGACCTCGCGGACCGTGAAACCGCGGTCGAGCGCGCGACGAGTCATCTCGATCTGGAAGGCGTAGCCGTCGGAGCGGATCGCGCCGAGGTCGATCGAGGCGAGCGCGGCGCGGCGGAAGACCTTGAAACCGCCGGTCAGATCGGAGACGGAGACGCCGAGCACGAGGCGGGCGTACGTGCCGCCTGCCCGCGAGATGATGCGGCGGTGCGCCGGCCAGCCGACCGTCCGCCCGCCTTTGACGTAGCGCGAACCGATCGCGATGTCCGCCGTGGCCGTCGCCGCGATCAGATCGGCGAGCTGGGCGGGGGAGTGGGAGAGGTCGGCGTCCATTTGCGCGATCAGATCGGTCGACTGGGCGAGCGCCAAGGTGAAGCCGGCCACGTAGGCGGGACCGATCCCTTCCTTCGTCTCGCGATGGATCACGTCGATGCGTCCGGGGTGCCTGCCCGCCAATTGGTCGGCGAGGAGGCCGGTGCCGTCGGGCGAGTTGTCGTCGACGATCACGACGCGGAGCGTCGGCGTCGTCGCGAGCAGCTGCGGGATGAGCACGGCGATGTTGTCGCGCTCGTTGTAGGTGGGGACGACGACCACGATGCGCGGGTCCGGCCGGGTTGTCGAAGCGGCCTGCGGGGCGGGGACGCTTGTCATCCGGGCGGGAGGCCGAATGACATCGGGCGCAGAGCCCGAAAGCTGCCCGATCTCGCGCTTTGTCCACCGGTGATCGCCGGACCGAAAAGGGGACGAGGAGATCCTTCGTGCCTCAGTGGTCTGTGCATCGTCATTTGTCACCGGCCCAACCGACGAGGTTCTCGCGGCGCTCGAAGAGATTCCTCGACTCCGCCTGCGGGCTCCGCTCGGAATGACGGTTCGGGGCGCCGCGCCAGCGTCGAAAACGATGCCGATTGATCTTGCGCAGAGCACCCGAAATGACTGCGGAGGGGGATGGCTCCGGCCCGGCAGATGATGTTGGACAGGGCACTAGAGCGTGTCGGCGCGGCGGCGGGAGAGGTGGAACTCGACCTGGGCGAGCAGCGCGTCGATGTCGAACGGCTTCGAGAGCGCCGCGTCCGCCTCGGCCAGTTCCTCGGATTGCCGGCGGATCGTGCGGCCGGCCGACATCGCGACGATGGGGATCTCGGCTGTGGCTGAATCGGCCTTTAGCCGACGGATCGCGGTGCCGCCATCGACCCCCGGCAGCATCACGTCCATCAGGATCAGGTCGGGGCTCCAGTCGCGCGCCAGGAGGAGACCTTGGACGCCGTCGCGGGCGATGGCCACGGTGTAGCCCTCGCCGACGAGAACCGCTTCGATGAGGTCCGCCACGGCGGGCTCGTCGTCGACGATCAGGATGCGGGCGGGCACGTGGGTCTCCTATGGCGATCGTGGGGCGCGACGAGGGCTGCGGCGGCCAGCCCGGAACCGTGATTGTACGGCATCCGCAGCGTCGCACCCGTCACTAGGCGTGCTTCGGGAGGGAGACTTCGGTGATCAGGGCGCCCAGGTCGCGAAGTTTGCGGACGAGCCCCTCGTAGCCGCGATCGATGTGGTGGACGTCCGAGATCACCGTCTTGCCGTCGGCGACCAGCCCCGCGAGCACCATCCCCGCCCCCGCCCGGATGTCGAGCGCGCGGACGTGGGCGCCGGTGAGTCTGGTCGGGCCGACGATCTCCGCCCGGGTGGCGTAGCGGTCGTTCGAGTATTTTTCGACGTGGATCTGGGCGCCCATGGCGACGAGGAGATCGGTGTAGCGGAGGCGGTCCTCGAAAACGCGCTCGTGGATCTTCGACACGCCGTGGGCCTGCGTCATCAGCACGGCGAACGGCGCTTGGAGGTCGGTAGGAAAGCCGGGGAACGGAAGCGTCTGGATCTCCACGGCGCCGAGCCGGGCCGCGCCTCGGACGAGCATGTCGCCGTCGTGGTTCCAGACCTCGGCGCCCGCCTCCCGCAGCTTCTCGCTCAGGGGCAGCATGTCCTGGTCGCGCACCCGCTGGAGCTTCACCTCGCCGCCGGTGATGACGGCGCCGATCGCGTAGCAGCCGGCCTCGAGCCGGTCGGGCAGGATCGTCTCGGAGGCGCCGTGGAGGCGGTCGACGCCTTCGATCACGATCGTCGGCGACCCCAGGCCCTGGATCCTGGCGCCCATGCGGTTCAGCATGTTGCCGAGCGCGACGATCTCCGGCTCGCAGGCGGCGTTGACCACGGTGGTCTTGCCGTCGGCGAGGGTCGCGGCCATCAGCAGATTCTCGGTGCCGGTGTGCGACGGGTAGTCCATGTAGATGCGGGCGCCGCGCAGCCCGACCGTCTTCGCGGAGATCGTGCTCTCGGTCGCGTCGATCTCGGCGCCCACCTTCTTGAAGCCGCGCATGTCGACGTCGACCGGGCGCGCGCCAAGCTGGCAGCCGCCGGGGATCGACGCCTGCATCTCGCCGAAGCGGGCGAGCAGCGGGCCCGCGACCAGGAACGAGGCGCGCATCTTGACGACGAGCTCGGGCGGGGCGGAGGTGTTGGTGATGTTCGCGGCGCAGACCCTGATCCGGTGGCGCGGCGCGTCGAACTCGACGTCGGCGCCGAGCGCGGCGAGCAGGGCGAGCATCGTGCGGATGTCGGAGAGGTCGGGCACGTTGTTGAGGATGCACTCTTCACGAGTGAGGAGCGTCGCCGCCAAAATCGGCAGGGCGGCGTTCTTGGCGCCGCCGATGGTGACGTCGCCGCGAAGCGGCACGCCCCCGTCGATCTCCAGGGTGCGGACGTTGAGGTAATCAGTGCCGGCGTGGCGGGTGGTCGGCATCTCCAGGTGGGTGACCATGTGACTCTCCGATGAGAAGCGCGCCGACGTCCGTCGACCGCGGGGGCTGGGGTGTCGTCGTCGGAGGGGACGTCGGTCAGAGGGCGGCGACGGGACGCGAGAGACTATATCTCGTTGCTCGAGCCGCTGCCCAATCCGCTGTGGGGCCCCCGGCGGCGCTGGCCGATGCGCAGCTGCAGCGCCGCACGCCGGAGCTCGAGCTCGACGCGGGCGAGATCCTCGCCTGGTTTGCGCTGGGCGATCGCCTCCTCGGCCGACCGGCGGGCCGCCTCCGCGGCCGCGAGATCGATCTCCTCGACCCGGTCCGCGCTGTCGGCGAGGATTACGACGCGGTCCGGCGTGACCTCCATGAAGCCGCCGAAGACCACGATCGATTGCTCGGCGGAGCCCTTCTTGATCCGCAGTTCGCCTCCGGCCAGCGTCGTGATCAGGGGCGCGTGCCGGGGAAGGATGCCGAGCGTGCCGTCGGATCCGGGCGCGATCACCATGTCCACATCGGTCTCGGTGAAGACGACGCGCTCGCCGGTGACGATCTCGACGGTCAATTTGGC
>JBPCRG010000619.1:0-11182 GCA_050997095.1 Thermomicrobiales bacterium
CTCTCGTCGCCTGCGGCGTCTGGGAGGCCGTCACCTATGTGACCGCGTCGGCGGATCATCTCGAATCGTTCTCGGACGGCGAAGCGACGGGTTTCCTGCATCGCGCCCATCGCGACCGGCTGGTGAAACTCAAGAATCCGCTCCAGGCGGACCGCTCCGTGCTCCGTCCGACGCTGATTCCGGCACTCGTCGAAGCCGTCGCCAGCAATCTGAAACACGCCGATTCAGTCCGCCTCGGCGAACTTGCGCGGATCTATCTTCCGCACCCATCGTCCGAAACCATGGATGGCCGACCGCTCGAGATCGAGATCGCCGCGGTCGCGATCGCCGGACGCCGCGACGCCGTCGGCATCTACACTCAGGCGGGCGATCTCGACTTCTTCGATCTCAAAGGCATCCTCCACGCGGTCCTGTCGCGTCTCGGTCTCACGGTCAACGTCGAACCCGCCGCCCATGCGGCCCTGCACCCCGGACGCGCCGCGTCGTTTTCGGTGGAAGGCATTCGGATCGCCCTGCTGGGAGAGCTGCGGCCCGATGTCGCCGCCCGATTCGGCGTCGACGACGCGCGCGTGACCGTGGCCGAACTTGACCTCTCCTCCATCCTTCCCCTGACCCGACGGCCCCGCGAGAACATCACAGTTCCCCGCTTCCTGCCCGTCGAGCAGGACTTCGCGATCGTCGTCGATGAGGCGACCCCCGCCGACTCGGTCGGCCGCGCCCTTCTCGAAAGCGCCCGGCCCCTCGCCACTGACGCCGTCCTCTTCGACATCTATCGGGGCGCCCAGATCGGCGACGGCAAGAAAAGCCTCGCCTACCGCGTCAGCTTCACCGCCCCCGACCGCGCGCTCACCGACGCCGAACTCGTCAAAGTCCGCTCCCGCATCGAGCGGACCCTCAAACAGCGAGTCTCCGGCACACTCAGATCGTAGATACTCGCCCCCGTCGTTCCAGCCTCGGAGAGGCTTTGTACGTTGAGCCCTAGGTTTCAACCTAGGGACCCCGAGGACCCAAATGTCCGACACTCAGCCCACTCCTAACGATCCCTCCCCCGTCTGCATCGTCCGCAACACCGACGGAGCCCGACACGCGCTGAACCGCCGACGCGGATTCGAGGAGCCCGTCCTCTCGCCCCGGATGCGCGACGGCGTCAAGCGTGTGTTCGGCGCCGATCTCTCCGCCCACGATGTCGTCGCCAAGATCCTCGCCGACGTCCGCCTCGAGGGCGACGAGGCGATCCTGCGCTACTCGCGGGCCCTCGACGGCGGAGCCCCCGCGCACCTCGAAGTGCCGAAGGCCGAGTGGAGATCCGCGTTCGACGCGCTCGAACCGTCGCTTCAGGATGCCTTGCGCCTCTCCGCGGCCCAGATCGCCACGTTCCACGAAAAACAGCGCCGGACATCATGGATCGACTACTCCGACGAGGGCGCGCTAGGCCAGATCGTCCGCCCGCTGGAGCGGATCGGCGTCTACGCCCCCGGCGGCACCGCGGTCTACCCCTCCTCGCTTCTGATGACCGCCGTGCCCGCGCGCGTGGCGGGAGTCGACGAGATCATCGTCTGCTCGCCGCCGTGGGAGGGCCGCGTCACGCCCCTGATCCTCGCCGCCGCCCACGTCGCCGACGTCGACCGCCTCTTCCAGGTCGGAGGCGCGCAGGCGATCGGGGCCATGGCCTACGGCTCCGCCTCGATCCCCCATGTCGACAAGATCTTCGGGCCCGGCAACATCTTCGTCGTGCTCGCCAAGCAGATGGTCTTCGGGGTCGTCGCGATCGACCAGCTGCCCGGCCCCACCGAAACGCTGCTGATCGCCGACGACTCCGCCGACGCCCGCCTCACCGCCGCCGACATGCTCGCCCAAGCCGAGCACGACGTGATGGCCAGCGCGATCCTGGTCACCACCAGCGAACGGCTCGCGACAGACGTCCAGTCCCAACTCGAGTCTCAGCTGGAGACGCTGGAGCGCGCCCCGATCGCTCGGCAGTCGCTCCGGACAAACGGCTTGATCGCGATCGTCGCCGACGTCGCGACCGCGGTCGATCTCGCCAACGCCTACGCCCCCGAACACCTTTGCCTGCTGTTGCGCGACCCGTGGGAGGCGATTCCGCTCGTCCGCCACGCCGGGGGGATCTTCGTCGGCGAGAACAGCCCGGAGGCGCTCGGCGACTACACCGCGGGCCCGAGCCACGTCATGCCCACCGGCGGCACCGCCCGCTTCTTCTCCCCCATCCATCTCGCCGACTTCACCAAGGTCATCAGCCTCGCGGCCGCGAATCGCAAGGCGCTCGAACGTCTCGGACCGGCGACGGTCGCCCTCGCCCGGGCCGAAGGGCTGACCGCCCACGCCCGCGCGATCGAGATGCGGCTGGAGGAGCGGGCTCCTACTCCGACAGTTCCCTGAGCGCGGCGAAGACCCGCTCCTCGACCGTCGTCCCCGGCTGCCGCCCAGTCCGGGCAACCGCGCCGTGGGCCTCGGCCGGGGTGTATCCCAGCGCGCGCAACGCCGCCATCACCTCCTGCTCGACGGCGTCGGCGGGGAGGGCCGCCGGTCCCGAGTCGGGCAGCTTGCCGCGCAATTCGACGACCAGCCGCGCGGCCGTCTTCTTGCCGATGCCCGGCGCCGTCGCCAGCAGATCGACATCACCTTCCGCGATCGCGAGCGCCAACGTCTCGGGGCGGAACCGCGAGAGCACCGCGCACGCCAGCCGGGGACCGATGCCCGTGACCGAGATCAGCGATTCGAAGATGATCAACTCGTCGTTCGAGGCGAACCCGAAGAGCGTCAACTGATCCTCGCGCACGACCATGTGGGTCACGAGCCGCACCGGATCGCCGGGTTCGCCCGAATCATTGAGCGTCGCCAGGCTGGTGCCGACGCGGTAGATCACCCCGCCCACGTCCACGAGCATCGCGTCCGCGAGTTTCGCCTCGATCGTTCCCCTCAGCCCTGCGATCACTCCGCCGCCTCCCGACCGTCGCCGATGCGGTAGACCCGCATCGCATTCGCTCCGAGGACGGCCGTCTCCTGCCGGGCGTCCACCCACGGCAGCGCTCGGACCCGCCGAAGCAGGCGCTCCTGCCCCAGCACGGGATAGTCGCTGGCGAAAAGCACGCGCTCGGATCCCACGATGGAGACCACGGCCGCGAAGACGTCGTCCCGGTACAGATACGTCGTCGCCGCCGAGTCGTAGACGAGCCTCGACGCGGCGCGGGCGACTTCAGGCATCAGCTCGTGGAACGGCAGTCCACCCCCCCAATGCGCCGCCACCCCCCTCACCCCGGGGAACGCCTGAAGGAACGCCAGAATCTTGGCCGGCGTCGCCGAGCCTTTGCCCGGATAGGCGTGCCCGACCGGCTCGCTGGCATGGAACATCATCGGACGGTCATGGGCCTTGCAGACGTCGACCAGGGGGGCGAGGAGATGCTGGTCATCCCACGCGAATCCCTGCGCGTCGGAGTTCAACTCGCCGATGCCCGATGCCCCGCCCTCGAAGCAGCGACGCGCTTCCCGCACCGCCAGCGAGCCTCCCGACGGCGCGACGATCCCCAGCCAACTCAGCCGGTCGGGCGCGTCGCGCGCGCAATGACGCATGTAGTCGTTGTGCTCCCGGCACATCACCGGGTCGGTCCATGGAAACCCGCAGATGATCGACCGCTCCACTCCGGCGCGGTTCATGCTCGAGATCAACGTCTCGATTGGGGCCAACGCCGCTTTCGGGTCGCTATACAGCGCCGCGAACCAGGCGTCGAGCCGACACTTCTCCTCCCGCCGACGGATCATCTCCGGCGGGAAGACATGGGTGTGCGCGTCCACGATCCGCGGGCGCGCAGGTTCCGGCGCCGTCGTCATCGCGGGACTAGTTCAATGCCAGATAGAGGATCACGAGCGCGATCGCCACGACCGTGATCAGCGTGATCAGGATCGCCACGAGGTTGAACCCGTTGCCCGACGGAGCCCCGACCGGCAGCGCGGCCTCCCGCGCCGACAACACCGTGGCGACGATCGCGGTCACGTTGTCCGTCGTGCCCCGCTCCACCGCGATCGTCACCAGCCGCTCGGCCGATTGGCCAGGATCGGGTTTGAGGATCTCCGCCAGCAGATCGTCGTTCGGCGTCACGTCGAAAAAGCCGTCGGTCACGAGCAGCAGCCGATCCTCCGGCAGCAGCGTGATCTCGAAGATGTTGGGAAGCTTCGTGTCCAATTTCGCCCGATGTCCCAGCGCTTGGGTCAGGATGTTCCGGTGCGGGCTCTCCCGCGCCTCCTGCTCGGTCATCGCGCCCTGGGCGACCTGCTCCGCGACCAGCGAATGATCCTTCGTGATCTGCGTGATTCGCTCGGCGCGCGCGAGGTAGACCCGACTGTCGCCGATGCTCGCGATCGTCGCGTACTTGCCATGCGTGACCGCGACGATCAACGTCGTGCCCATCATCGCCGGGGGCGTCGTCCCCTGCCCGTTCTCGAAGATCAGGTCGTTCGCCCGGCGGAACGCCTGCTTCAGCAGCAGCGCCGCGTCCCCGGCGGGATCCGCGTCGAACATCTCCCTGACGATCGAGAGCGCCATCTCGCTGGCGACCTCGCCCCGCTGATAGCCGCCCATGCCGTCGGCCACCGCCAGCAGAAGTCCGGCCTCGCTTCTCGCCTCCCCCTCCCCCACCGCGGGCAATTCGGAGACGAAAACGGCGTCCTCGTTGCCCGTGCGGCCGCCGACATGGGTCGCCGAGGAGACGATAACGCGCAACACTGGCTCGACCGCTGTCGCCGTGGAAACGTCAGGCACGGTAGTTCTCAAATCCTTGCATGAAGGCGCGCGGACGGTTCCCGATGATAGCATGGAGCATGCGGCCGGGCAAAAAATCGGGGCTTCGCCAGCGACGCGCCCCGTCGGCCGTTGAACCGCACGCACGTCCCGATCCGCTCACGCCAAGCTTCGCCGGCGCAGAGGTCGTCCACATGACTCGGCATCTCCGTCGCGCGGTCGACACGGCCTTTTCCGTCCTCGTCCTTTCGATGCTTGCCTCCTGCGGCGGCGGGAAAACCTCGCCGACCGTTTCGCCCCCCACCCTCCTCCCGGCGGTGACCGCCTCTCCGGCCGCGACGCCGGCGCCCCCCTCCACCGTCGACATCCTCTCGGCCGCCAGCGCCCGGCTCGCCGCCACCGCGACCGTCCGCTTCTCGCTGCACATCGACGGCGTGACCTACATCGACGACGCCAAGACCATCCAGTTGCTTGAGGCCCGCGGCGGACTCGTCCGTCCGGACAAAGTCAGCACCGACTTCAAGATCAAGGTGCTCGGCGGCGTGAACGTGAGCATGAAGCTGATCATCGTCGCCAAGAATCACTGGTCCACCGACTTGGTCACCGGGAAGTGGGGAATCGCCCCGACCGAGTTCGGCTACAACCCTTCCATCCTTTTCGACAACCAGGGAGGCATCGGGCCCGTCCTGCAGCGCGTGACCGACCCAGTGCCCCTCGAGGGGGGCACGATCAGAGGGAGGAGCACGGTGCACGTCCGCGGAAACGTCGAGGAGGCCGCGATCGCTCCGCTGACGTCGAACACGATGCGCGGTTCTCCCGTGACCGTCGACCTGTGGATCGATCCCCTCACGAACGATCTCCTGCGCGCCCGCCTCACCGAACCTGCCAACACCGAGGGCCGTCAGCCCGCCGTCTGGACCCTCGATCTGGCCGACCAAGGCTCCGATCTGAAGATAGATCCACCGATTTGATCGGTCCTGCCGGTTCCACAACCCCGGATTTCAGATGATGGGCGAGCCATCCCGACGCGGCTTCGAAATCCCGGGCGGCTGGCCGCTCGGCAGCGCCTTGGCCGCCGTCTTTCTCGGCGCGATCGACCTCACGGTGATCTCGACCGTCCTGCCGAGAATGGTGACCGACCTCCAGATCAACACCGCCGACATCGACCGCTACATCTGGGTGGTCAACGCCTATTTGCTCGCATACATCATCGCCATCCCCGTCGTGGGCAGAGTCTCCGATCTCCTCGGCCGCGGCATCGCCTTCCAGGGCGCGCTCGCGCTCTTCATGGCGGGCTCGGTCTGGGCCGGCCTCTCGGACAATCTCGGCCACCTCATCGTCGCCCGCGCAGTCCAGGGGGCCGGGGGGGGCGCGCTCCTGCCCGTCACCATGGCGCTGGTCGGGGACCTGATGCCCCCCGGCCGCCGGATCGCGACCCTTGGCGTCGTCGGCGCCGTCGACACCCTCGGATGGGTGCTCGGCCCGATCTGGGGTGCTCTGATCGTCGGCATCCTCGCCGCCTCGTTCGAGCCTTGGCGCTGGGTCTTCTGGATCAACGTCCCCGTCTCGTTCGTCGTCTCGATCGTGATCGCCCGCCGGATCGGCTTCCGGCGTCCAGCCTCGTCCGCCGACCGCTCCGAAGGCAGGCTCGATGTACTGGGCGCCCTACTGCTCGGCTCCTCCCTGCTCCTGCTCAACCTCGGCCTCTCCTCGGGGGGCGAGGTCGGCGTCACCGCCGGTTCGGCGATGCGGGCGCTCGGCGGGACCCGCAATCCCCTGGCGACCCACCTGGCGCTGCTCCTGAGCAGCGGTGGCGCGCTGCTCATCCTCTTCATCCTTTGGCAGCGCAAGACGCGCCATCCGCTCCTCCCGCTCTCACTCTTCCGGCAGCGGGCGTTCTCGGCCGCGCTCGCCGCGAACTTCATAGCCGGCGCGGCCCTGATCGTCGCGATGGTCGACATTCCCGTCGTCGTCGCCCTCCTCGTCGATCAGGACCGGATCAGCGTCGTCTCCGCCGCTTTGCTCGCCCCGTTCACCTTGGTGATGGCTGCGACGTCGTTCACCGGCGGCATCATCGCGTCCCGGTTCGGCGAGCGCAGAACCGCGGCCGTGGGCTTGACCATGGTCTTTCTTGGCTACGCCGCGCTCTGGATCGGGCTACGCGGCGATCACTACCTGCGGATGATCCCCGGCTTGATCCTCGCCGGAGCCGGATTCGGACTGGCCGTCGCCCCCATCGGCGCCAGCGCGATCGACAGCGCGCCGGCCAAAGACCGGGGGATCGCCGCCGCGACCACCATCCTCTTCCGCCTGCTTGGGATGACGATGAGCATCTCCGCACTCACCGCCTTCGGGATCAGCCGACTCCAGACGCTGTCGGAGCAAGTCCCGTCGATCAGCCGCCAACCCGAGGAGTCGACCGCCCAGTTTCTCGTCCGCCAGAGCGACTACATCCAGAACGTCGCGATCCCGCTCAGCGTCCGGGTCGTGCGCGACACCTTCCTGCTCGCCGGCCTCATCGCCGCCCTCGCCCTGATCCCCGTCGCGCTGATGACCGCCCGGTCATCTCCGCCTTCCGAACCGGACGACCCCGCGCCGGCCGACGCCGCCATCCGGCAACCGATGGTGTCCGACTCCTAGTCGAACGCCGACCGCAACGCGTCGACCGCGTCCCCCACCGAGAGCTCCGACCCGAAGATCGCCGAGCCAACGACGAACGCGTCGGCCCCGGCGGCGGCGATGCGGGCAATGTTGCCCGCTTTGAAGCCACCGTCAACCTCGAGGCGGCAGGAGGGATTCGGCCCGTCGATCATTCGCCGCAGCCGCGCGATCCGGTCGAGCGCAGACGGGATGAACGTCTGCCCGCCGAATCCCGGGTTCACCGACATCACCAGAATCTGCCCGACGATCGGCACGACCTCCTCGATCGCCGCCAGCGGCGTCGCGGGGTTCAGCGTCACCCCGGCGACCGCCCCGGCCGCCGTGATCAGCTGCAGCGTCGCATGCAGGTGCGTGCAGGCCTCGACGTGGACGGTCACGACGTCCGCGCCGCCCTCCACGAACCGCTCCACGTAGCGCTCCGGCTCGACGATCATCAGGTGGACGTCGACCGGGAGGCTCGTCGCCGCGCGGACCGCCGCCAGCAGCGGAAACCCGAACGAGATGTTCGGGACGAACCGGCCGTCCATCACGTCGAGATGGATGAAATCGACGCCCGCCGCCTCCGCCTCGCCGATCTGGTCGCCAAGGCGCAGCAAGTCCGCCGTCAGGATCGAGGGCCCCAGCTTCACCGTCCCCATCATGCCGCTCACCTTTCGTAGCACGCCGCGGACACGGCGGCGCCTCCGTCGATTCTCGCCAAGACTATACTTTCGAGGGTCGGCGCTTGCAGATCAAAAACCATACTTTCCTGCTCGGCCGACTCGACTGACGCTCGTCCCCTCCCGGTGAACATGACGATCTTTCCCTCAAAACCGCGAACTCCTCCCCGCCAGTTGCTGGTCGGCATCGGGCTGGTCGCCGTCTTCTGGTCGACCGCATGGATGCGGACGGGATTCGTCTCCCAGCATTCGTTCTTTCCGCTCTGGCTGGGGTACATCCTCGTTGTCGATGGCTTGGTTCTCCTCCGGACCGGCACCTCGCTCCTCACCCGCGGCCGACTGCCTTTCGCGCTCCTCTTCGTCGCATCGATTCCGATGTGGTGGATTTTCGAGGCGTTCAACGCCCGGCTGGGAAGTTGGAGCTACGTCCTTCCCCACCGCAATTCATGGCTTCGTTACCATGTGGAGGCGTCCGTCGCGTTCTCGACCGTCGTCCCGGCGATCTTCGGGACCGCCGAACTCCTGCGCTCCTTCGGCTGGATCCGACGCATCGGCCGATGGCGCCGTCTCAACCCGTCGCCCGTCCAGATCAAACTGATCGCCGTCGCAGGCCTGTGCATGCTTGTCGCGTCGCTCATCTGGCCCCGGCAGGCGTTCGGTCTCGTCTGGTTGGGGCTCTTCTTCATCCTCGACCCGATCGCCACGGCACGGGGCGCGCCGAGCTTCTCCCGTCAGGCGCGGACGGGGTGGTGGGGCGACGTCGTGGCGTTCTGCCTCGCCGGACTCACCTGCGGCATATTCTGGGAGATGTGGAACTACTGGTCGCTGCCGAAGTGGCGTTACAACGTTCCCTATGTGGGGTTTCTGCACGTCTTCGAAATGCCGGTTTTGGGCTTCACCGGCTATCTGCCGTTCGCGCTGGA
Source organism: Thermomicrobiales bacterium (assembly GCA_050997095.1). Taxonomy (GTDB): domain Bacteria; phylum Chloroflexota; class Chloroflexia; order Thermomicrobiales; family UBA6265; genus JBPCRG01. The sequence continues at coordinate 8,997 of JBPCRG010000619.1, forward strand.
GACGTTCGCGTTCGTCCAATTGGTCTCCAGCGTGACCCGCTGCTGGCCCGACGGGTACTTCCGCCTCGGAGAGCGCGATCCCGCCGACTGAAGCGGGCCTTAAATCAGAGCCCCTGCCAGTCCCGGGCGACCTATACTCCATTGTCTGTTGTCTATCGCCTGGGCTTTCATCATGGAGCGGGAACCCCACGTTGAACATCCTGGATCGATTCGAGCAATCGTTCGAGCGGCTCGTCGAAGGTTCGGTCGGCCGCCTCTTCCGAAGCCCCGTGCAACCCGCCGAGATCGCGCGAAAACTGGAGCGCGCGATGGTCTCAAATCAGGTCGTCTCCGTCGACGCCCCCCTCGTCCCCAACGATTACCGGGTCGCCATGCACCCGCAGGACATGGTGCTCTTCATCGATTTCGTGCCCGCCCTCTGCCGCCAGATGGAGAATTGGCTGCGCGAGGTCGTCGACGAGCGCGGATTCACCACGATCGACCGGCTTCGCGTCCAGATCGCGGGCGACGAGACCGTGCCGCGGCGGGCGATTCAGGTCACCGCCGCGCTCTCCGACCGTCCCGAGCTCGATCTCCCCCATCAGGAGGCCTTGCAGCGCACCGAGATCTTCCGCGTCGTCCGCAGCGTCAGCGGCATGACCCCGTTCCGTCTCCGCTTCACGACCGGGAATCAGGCGGGCCTCGAGTTCATCATCCGCAAACCCCTGACCACGGTGGGCCGCGCGCTCGACAACGACATCGTGCTTGAATCCGGCGACGTCTCCCGCCACCATGCGAAACTCGAGTTCGCCGATGATTCGCTTCGCGTCTCCGACCTGAACAGCACGAACGGCACCCGCGTCAACGGGAAGACGGTTCGCATGCAGGCGGTCAAGGTCGGCGACGAGATCATCTTCGGCACGTTGCCCGCGCAGCTACTTCCGTTCGAGGCCGGGCAGCGTTGACCCCTTCCGCTTCGGCGGCACCCATGGTCCTCCAACCAGATGCACATCGATCTCCCCTACGATTGGACGTTTCTGGCGCTTCGTGTCGCGTTCATTTTGGTGATCTATCTATTCCTGTGGCGTGTCGCGAAGAGTTCCGTCCACGATCTCGTCGCCGCGGCCGAACAGACCTCGGGACGGAAGCGGTCGCGCGCGAGACTCGTCGTGCTCGACGGCGGGGGCGCGAACCTCCGCCTGGGAGCCGCGTTCACGCTCGACCGCCGGTCGACGATCGGCCGCAGCCCTGCCTGCGACATTGTCATCGACGACGCGTTCCTCTCGGCCGAGCACGCCGAAATCGTCTGGACGGGGGACGAGTGGCTCCTGCGCGATATGGAGAGCACGAACGGGGCGATGGTCAACGAGCGGGTGACCCGGGAGACTGTGGCGCTTAAGGCGGGAGACGTCGTACAATTGGGTAGCGTGAAGTTGCAGTTCGTCTCTTGACGATGCGCATTCATTCATTCGATTCGGCCTTGTCGGTCGGGTGGTCACGGCATCAGCAACGATCGAGGAGTCACGTCCTTGGCCCAAAAACCCGCCTCCCTCCCCCTCAAGGGACTGAAATTCAGATCGGTCGCCGTCCCCCGCTGGCGTTCCGCATCGCACCTGACGACTCCGGACTCTCCTCCGACCGACTGGTCGCGGGTCGCCTCCCGAGTCGCGATGGGCGTGGCAATGCTGCTCCTCGCGACCGCGACGGGACTCTACGTCCTTCGTTCGACCTACGCGGACAGCGTCTACCCGTCGATCGCGGTCGCGGACGTGCCGGTCGGGGGCGAAAGCTACGCCGCCGCCCAGACCATGCTCGACAACCGCGCGTCCCAGATCGTGGGTCAGACCGCCCTCTTCACGTACGGCGACAAGCGCTGGACCCCTTCGCTCTCCGAGCTGGGCGTCGGCGTCGACACCGTCGGCTCCCTGAACCAGGCGTACGGCATCGGCCGCCAGGAGAGCGCCCGCGTCCGCATCGGCTCGGCGCTGAGGTTGGCGCACGCATCGGAAGCGTTGCCGATGCGCATCTCCCTCGACGACCGCACCTTGAACGCCTGGTTCGACCGGGTCGACGGCGAGATCGGCGAGGTTCCGAACGACGCGTCGCTCGTCATCTCGAACGGAGAGGCGTCGATCAAGGCCGACAAGAACGGCACCATCATCGACCGCGCCGCCGCCAGACAGGCGATTCTCGGCGCACTTCCGTCG
>JBPCRG010000643.1:0-5486 GCA_050997095.1 Thermomicrobiales bacterium
CCACCGCCCCCCTCACTCGTCGCGCGACCATCATCAAGAAGGAACCCCGACATGCTCGTACTCATGCATCCCGACTCGACCCCCGCGGCCACCGACGCCGTCCGCGACATCGTCCGTCAGGCCGACCTCGAGTCGCTCCTCTTCGACGATGCCGCTCCCGCCGCGATTCTCGTCCAGGGCGACCCTCCGGCCGACCTTGCGGAGCGCCTCGCCGCCCTTCCCGGCGTCGCCCGGATCGTCCGCGCCCGCGACGCCAGCCCGCCCGTCACCAGCAACCTGCGGATCGCCGGCATCCGCCCGCTGGTCCCGCCCGCGATCCTGATGGAGCAGCTGCCGCTGCCCGGCGGCGACGCGGTCATGGTCCAGCGCACCCGCCGCGAGCTGAGCGACATCCTCCACGGCGCCGACGACCGCCTGATCGTCGTCGTCGGCCCCTGCTCGATCCACGACACCGCCGCCGCGCTCGACTACGCCCGCCGCCTCGCCCCCCTCGCCGAGGAGCTGGCCGCCGATCTCCGGATCGTGATGCGCGTCTATTTCGAGAAGCCGCGCACGACCGTCGGCTGGAAAGGGCTGATCAACGACCCCCACCTCGACGGCAGCTTCGCCGTCAACGAAGGCCTGCGCCTCGCCCGCCGCCTGCTGCTCGACGTCGTCGCCCTCGGCGTCCCCGCGGGCTGCGAGTTCCTCGATCCCATCACCCCGCAGTTCATCACCGACGCCGTCAGTTGGGGCGCGATCGGCGCGCGCACCACCGAGAGCCAGGTCCACCGCAACCTCACCTCCGGCCTCTCCATGCCCGTCGGCTTCAAGAACGGGACCGGCGGCGACGTGCAGATGGCCGTCGACGCGATGGGCGCCGCCTCCTACCCGCACCAGTTCATGAGCGTCACCGAGCAGGGCCTCGCCGCGATCGTCGAGACCCGGGGCAACCGCGACACCCACATCATCCTGCGCGGCGGCCGCGGCGGCGCCAACTACGACCCCGAGAGCGTCCGGCAGGCCCTCGCCGCGCTCCGCGCCGTCGGCCTCCCGCCGCGCGTGATGATCGACGCCAGCCACGGCAACAGCGCCAAGGACTACCGCCGCCAGCCCGTCGTCGCCGACTCCGTCGCCGCCCAGATCGCCGCCGGCGAGCGCGGGATCATCGGCGTCATGCTCGAAAGCTTCCTCATCGACGGCCGCCAGGACCTCCCCGACCCCGGCGCCCCCGCCTCCCGCGCCGCCCTCACCCCCGGCCAAAGCATCACCGACGCCTGCATGAGCTGGGCGATGACGGCGCCAGTGCTGCGTGCGCTTGCCGGGGCGGTCGCGGCGCGGCGAAAATAGCAATCGACAGCGCGCGCTATTTTCCGTAACGCCGAGACGCGACATGCATCCGAAGGCGATGACTGATTCGCATCAAATCCCACTGTTTTGTCTCTCACCGGCAGTCCAGAGGTTAGTCTTGTGGAAAACAAAGCACCTCGCCTCTCGATTCCGTCGTATGAGTTGGCCCTTCGGCGTGTCATTGACGAAGTGATGACCGGATTGGCATCCACTGATCCGATCATGGGTAATCTTCAGATCCGGAGCACTGGACATGCCGGACCGTCTCGAAACGTGCCCGGACCCAATCCCATAGACCATGAGCTTACTGAGTTTATTGAAACATTGGTGATACACGCTGATGTCATTCGAGACACTGATATCGAAGCGTTTCTACTTTCGATTCTCGAACTCTCGAAAAAGCACGAGGAGCAATTGGGCCGAGCCTTCGTTCGAACGATCAGCGATGTCGCCGAAGCAGTCGGGAATGTGGTTGACGCAGAGGGGCAGCCGTTGACGTGGGATCTATTGCTTGATTCCATGGAACTTGTCGATGTCAGCTTCGACGAAGAAGGGCACGCAAGCAATCAGCAGATTATGGTGAATCCGGAAACAGCTAGACTCTTGAAAGCGATCCCATCAACCATCAACGACGTGCGGACGACATTACGCGACGAAAGCGGGAAACTTGGATTGCTCAGAAACGTGCTCGACGACTACCTAAATAGTGTTGGAGAGCGTAAGTTTGATTCACCGTTCTTGTCACTTCTTCCAGCTATGGGATTCCAAGACGTCCATCTAACTCATGGAACGGTTGAGTATGGAAAGGACTTCATTGCGAAAAAGTTGGATGGCGAGCATCTCGTACAATATTCCTTTCAATCCAAGGCAGGCAGCATTGGCCAGTCAGCTTGGCGGACAGACATTCAAGGACAGCTCTTGGAGTCGGTTCTCCTATCGCTTTCACACCCCAACTTCGACAGGACACTTCCACATCAAGCAGTTCTGGTGTGTACCGGCGAGTTTAGAGGGAATGCCGCCCTAAGTCTTCAAGCACTGAATGAAAAAATAAAGAAAGAATTCAAAAAGCGCGCAATCGATTTCTGGGGCAAGACACAGCTGATTGAGCTTTTGATCGAACATGGTTTGAACGGGGTTCATCGAGCGACTGCGGCTGGCTTTGCGGAATACGGCACATTTTTCTCCCTGTACGCTCGCGCCATGCAAGGAGTCGTAACGATCAAGAATATCGAAGGATATTCACGACTGTGGAGAGGTTTGGATCTTCATCCGTCGAGGCGTCAACTCTGGTCCACTGTTGAATCAGAGGTAATTGCCAAACAGTGCTGTCAGAACGATCTGGTGTTTGAAGCCGCTCATTGTCGTTTGGCGCAACTTCGATTCCTGTGTGAGAAATCCTACGAAACGCCTCAGTCAGCAATCCACGATCTCTGGAGCAATCAAGTCTATTGCCTCAACTCCCTTTGCTCCGGCTACGCAAAAAGGTTCACTGCAGCTTGGATGCTCGAAAAGAACCTTGTCAAAACTTGGTTCGGAGACGTCTATGTAACTACGTATGCCGTTCAATGTAGCCGAATTATGGAATTAATTAGCCTTGCGTATTTCAGCGAGTCTGCAATGGAAGCTCGAAAAGGATACGCCATCCTCTTGGCCGATTTTGTAACTGGAGAGCCGGGGTGTTCGCATCCCGTTAGTGATCGCTATGCCGTGTCGATCGTTTTAGCAGTGCTCGTCCTGCTAGATACTGGACAGGTTGATATTGCATCGGCGCTACTGAGTGAAGTGACAGTCTCGCTTTGCGATTGGTATGAGAAGCGAATGGGATTGGCGGGAATCGAAGCGGATGAAGAGAGTGAAACTAGATACCTTTTGGGATATCCCTTCGAGTTCATCAATATTCCGCAGCGACAACAGAGTTTTCTCGCGACTGCCGTAATCGATTTGGCGGCCTTTCTCGGTGACAAAGTCCTCTACGCATCCATAGTCAACGATATAAAAGCGACTCGGATATACCCCGAATATTTTCAACCACGAAATACCATCGGATCATGCAGAATCGAGCGTGAGGATGTGCTGACTTACCCTGCTGTGCAGTACCAAGATGAAATCACGGAGTTCAACGATCTGCTGTTCGCAGAGCATATTTCCGATGAAAGCCCATCCTTCCGTTTCGTTGACGAATTCGGACCCTTCGCAGCTGTCGCTTTGATGGCTTTGCTCAGGGATCGCTACTTTCCGAGGCTCTGGCCCCAGCTGGTGGTATACCGACCGGTTGCGACAAGTCTGCTCCGATAGAATCTGTCCATTTAACATCGTCAATGCACTCGTCTTCCATGGCCCGTAATAACCTCGGAGAGGTTTTGTAGGTTGAGCGCCGGGTTTCCACCGGGCGTATCGAACTCGCCAACCGCGCCCGTCCCACCCAGTTCTAGCTCCCCCACTTGACAAAACAGCACACATGTTCTAATATACCTTCAAGCGGCGACCCCTGGCAGCACGGGAGCGCCTGGGCAGGCCGCGAGTCTGCCCGGCCTGGTTCACCGACACCCGAACCCGCTGACCATGAGCCGTCCCATTCCCTGACCCCCGATCCCTGACCCCTGACCCCTCAACCAAACCCGCCGCCTCCGCCGCCACCCCCGCCCCCGCCGCCTCCGCCGCCGCTGAAACTTCCGCCGCCTCCGGAGCCGCCGCTGCTGCTGACGGGGGTGAACGTGGCCGCCGCGGAGTCGAACATCGAGTACATCCCGGCGCTGCCCGCGCCCAGCGACATCGCGGCGCGGTTGCTCATCCCTTGCAGACTGGGCAGTCCGCCGCCGCCGGAGCCGCCGGAGGCGTCGCCGCGGTTGCCCCCGTCGTTCAGTCCGCCGCCGTGGCCGAACCCGCCGTAGCCATATCCGTACCCCCCGTACCAGGCCGGGGCCGGCGTCTCGACCCGCGAGAATTTCCGGACCCACTCCTTCTCAAGACCGAAGGCGATCGCGAACGGCAGGTAGCGGTCGAAGATCTCCGTCGCCTGCTCGAGCTTCTGGTAGGTCTCGATCTCCCGCAGATACCGCTCGAACGCCCGCCACTTCGCGGTGGCCAACGCGCCCGCCTCGGTCCGGCGAGGCAGCGCCCGCCCCACCAGGAGCATCGCCCCGCCGAGCAGGACGCCGACCAGGATCACCAGGACGGTCCCGACTCCGCCCGCCAACGGCCCGGCGACGGCGAATCCGAGGAGCAGCGAGGCCGCGATCACGCCGCCGCCCCGGATCAGCCATTTCGAGCGCACCTTCTCCGGCGAGGCCACGAAGTAGCCCAGCTGGGTCACGCTCTCGTACATCGCGGTCTTGATCCCGCCCGCCGCGCCCGCCACCCGCTTCCGCGCGTCGGCCATCGTCGTCTCGTCCCCCGCCGATCCGCCCGGGAAGAGCGCGCCCACCAGCGCCAGCTCGTGGGGCGCCAGACCCAACGGCTCCTTCACCAGATGGAACGAGAAGTCCTTGGCGGTCGGCGTCTTGCCCTCACCCGCGCCGTCGCCGATCGCGAGGTAGCCGCGCCGCGCCAAGTCGATCGTGGTCGCCACCAAGTCCCGGTCGTCGCAGTCCTCGTCGAGCAGCACGCCGACCAGACCCGGGCGCAGGTCGTCTGGCGGCTCGGGCAGGAACGCCGCGACCGCCCCGACCTGCGGATCGCGCCCCGTGGTGTACCAGAGCCGATAGAGCCACCCGCCCCCGACGATGGCCCCCGACCCTCCGAGCGCCGCCAGCACCAGCAGCGCCAGGCTCTTGCGGTGGTCCGACGTCGCCTTGTCCGCCCGCTGCTTGTCGTCTCCCGCCTGCCACGCGGGGACCGCCGCGCTCATGATCGGCGGAAACTGCATCCGCACCGTGAACGAGTCGCCCGCGCCAAGGCCCTTTTTCGCGAACGTCCACGTCTTCCCGTCGCCCGTGTGGTCGGCCGGCTTGCCCGTCGCGTCCTCCCCGATCACCACCTGCGCGACGTCGACCGCCTTCGGCAGGATCACCGTCAACGTCGCCGCATCGACCGGCACGTTCTTGGTGAAGTCGCCGCCGATCGCGGTCCACCGGACCTGCTGGTTCGGCGGCACGCCTAGCCATGACTTCCTTTACACCGGTGGGTCGCATCGGTGGCCGATGATCCCCGTTGACAGC
>JBPCRG010000687.1:0-3522 GCA_050997095.1 Thermomicrobiales bacterium
GCCGTGACCCATCCCCGGCCACTCGCGGGCTGCGGAAGAACCCTCGCCGCCCATGGGCGGCGGGCCGTTGCGGCTCGGCGCGAGGATCGAGCTCGGCGCGGACATGGTCGGTTGCGCCGGCGGGGCGGCGGTGACCGCGGTCGGCATGGTCCGCATCGTCAGCGTGCGCGACGAGGTTCCGGTCCGGGCGGCGAATTTCAGCGTGCCCATGTTCATTCTCCTTTTCCGACCCGATCCGGCGGCGCCGGTCGGTCATCGTGCGGACGATCCGCGGCTCCCCGGGACGGCCCGGCTCGCGGATGCGGCCGCCGGGGTGGATCGGCCGCGGACCTTTGAAGGCAATGTAGGCGACAAAGCTGAAGAATTGATGAAATCGCGGAAGTTCGATCACGGTGCGGATCGGGAACCCGACGATGGGACGGACCGGACACGGCAGGTCGCCGCCGCAACCCGCCGTGTGTCCGCTCCGTCGGCCGCCTCCCGGCGGGGTCGGAATCCATGGATGCGGGAAAGCCTTGACGCTTTGGCACGCTCCTTGCTTTTCCCAAGGCAGCGTCGGCCGACCCGCTCGTGGTCGAAGACGGCCGGCAGCCTCGTTTGAAGGAGAGCGGAGATGAGCAGCGATTTTCCCAGTTTCGAGGCGGACGTCGCCAAGGTCAGAGACGCCGCGCAATCCCCCGGCGCCGAGACCTCGGGCGGCGGGATGATGGACAAGGCGAAGGCTGCGGTCGGCGCCGTCCAGGAGAAGGCCGGCGCGCTCGCCGACCAGGCGGGCCTCACGTCGGGAGACGGTTCGACCGGCGGCGCGATGGACAAGGCGAAGGACGCCTTGGGCGGGGTGCAGCAGAAGGCCGGCGATCTGGGCGGCCAGGCCACCGACAAGGCCGACGCCGGCATGGAGAAGGCCGTGGGCGGGCTCGACAGCCTGGCCTCGACCTTGCGGGACAAGAGCGAGTCGATGGGCCAGGGTCAGGTCCAGTCGGTCGCGGCGGCGGCGGCCGTCCGGCTCCAGTCCGGGGCGGACGTCCTCCGCGGCAAGGACACCGATCAGCTGGTCGCCGAACTGGAGTCGCTCGTGCGCCGCAAGCCGGCCGAGTCGCTCGCGGTAGCGCTCGGCCTCGGGTTCCTGCTCTCCAAGGCCTTTCGGTGACGGAGAAGGGAGCCGGACGTGATGAATGAGCACACCGTGCCCAGGGGGAGCGGGCCGTCGTCCCAGGGCGGGCGCGACGGAGGGTCCGCGGGATCGGCGGAGGGGATCGGCCCGATGTTGGGCGGTCTGCTCAAGGACCTGCAGGATCTCGTGCGCGGGGAGATCGCGCTGGCGAAGGCCGAGATCCGGGAGGAGCTCACCAGCGCCGGCAAAGGCGTGGCCTCGATCGCGGTCGGGGCGATCGTCGGGCTGGTCGGGTTCATCTTCCTGATGCTCGGGGCCACCTACGTGCTCCACCTCTGGATGCGGATGTGGATCGCGGCGTCGATCGTGGGCACCGTGCTGGTCCTGATCGCCCTCGTCCTCGCGTTGAGCGGCAAGAAGACGCTGAGCGCGGCCAGCCTCAAACCGACCCAGACGATCGATTCAGTGAAGGAGAGCCAGCAATGGGCCAAACAGCAGATCAACTCCGTCAAGAAGTAGACCAAAAGCGCGAGGAGGCATCGAGCAAGATCGAGCAGATCGAGCAGCATGTCGCCGACACCGCGCAGCAGGTCAAGCAGAATCTGGACTGGCGTCACCAGGTCGAGGAGAAGCCGCTCGTCGCGCTGGGCGCGGCGCTGCTGGGCGGGGTCCTGCTCGGCGGCGTGATCGGCGGAGGCGACAAAGGATCCTCGCATGGCGGCAACGGCAGCGGCGGCTCCGGAGCCGACTCCGGCGGGATCACGAACGCGATCCGCAACGCCGCGAAGAGCTCCGGGATCGAGGAGACCGTGCAGCACTTCGCCGGCGCCGCGCTGGGCGCGCTCGGCGAGCGCCTGCGCGAGGTGACCGAGCAGAGCTTCCCCGGCATCATCGACAAGATCCAGGGCGGCTCCCCCTCCGCGCCGTCCAGTCCGGGGATGGCGCCGCGCCCCTCCTCGCCCCTCGGATAGACCCGTTCCGGATTGGGACGCAGAGATCGGGAACGGCCCGGAGGAGATTACTTCCGGGCCGTCCTTGATTTATCCCTGCCGCGCCGTGAACAAGCTTGCAGACGCAGGGATTTGATCCACCTCGACTGGCAATAGTCGGTTTTAACCGACTTATGATGATTGAGCGCGGGGTTTCAACCCCGTGCGGAAGGGCCCGATCACCTACGTGAGATGCCCAGAAGCTCTTTGAAGACACGCCCCAGAGAGCGCTCAGATCATCCCTTGTCGCGACTCCGCTCCGTCGCCATCATAGCCAGCGGCGTCAGGAGATGCCGCCCCAGCCAGGCGACGACCGGCGCCGCGACTCCGTCGCCCATCGCGCGGTATGCGTCGTTGTAGCGGGGCGGCAGCACGAATCCGTCCGGCAGCCCCATCAACCGCGCCGCCTCCCGCGGGGAGAGCAGCCGCGACCGCACCACGCCTCCCTCGAGGATCACGACGGTCTGACGGCTCGATCCGCCGTAGGGCGTCCGCAGGCAGCCCGCCACTCCGTCGAACCGGATCTCCGCGCGCTGCCGTCCGTCCCTCGTCCGCTTGTAGACGAACCCGACGGCGGGCGCGCCGCGCGTCTTCGCGCGTTCGACCTTCGCGAGGTTGACCGGCGACATCATGGCGATCAGCTGGGCGGTCTCCTCCCCGGATTGCCACGTCACGCCGACCGGCGTTTCCTCGATGACCTCTTCGATCGGGCGGGGAGGCGCCTCGGGCTCCGGCAGCCGCCACCAATGCCAACGCGCCCGCGCCTCGGCGGAGAGCCCCGCATGGGCCCGCGCCACACTTCCAGGGATCCATGCGCTGCCCGCCGGATTCGGCTCGACGAGGGCGCCGACGTCCAGCGCGGCGTCCACCGCGACGATGAAGACCCGCGGCCGCGACTGCGGCAGAAATCGGTCCGCGTCGATCAGCAGGGCGCCGAACCGCATGTCCAGCGCCACCAACGCGTTGCAGAGCCCGGCGAAGCCCGGCCCATAGAGCAGCCCGGCCACGTTCTCGACCACGATCAACGGCGGTCGCCGACCCGCGTCGAAGAGGTCCCGCATCACCCGCCAAAAGGGCCAGAAGGCCCCGCTCCGCCCCGCCGACATGCCCCGGCGCCAACCCGCCAGCGAGAGGTCCTGACACGGAAACGAGGCCCAGGCCATCGCCGCGCCATCCGGCAGATCGGACGCCGAGACGTCCTCCACGTCCTTGACGTGGTAGATCCCGCGCCCGAAATTGGCCGCATGCACCGCGGCCTTGCGCCCGTCGAGATCGTTCGCCCAGACGCACGTCCACTCCGGCGAAAGCGCCAACTCCGCCATTCCCACACCGGCGAAGAAATCGAGGAACGTCAGCGTCGTCATCGCGTCATCCCCGCGCTGCCAAGTGCGCAGCCATCGGCCCGATGCCGTTGTAGAC
>JBPCRG010000705.1:0-12645 GCA_050997095.1 Thermomicrobiales bacterium
TTCATCAGCGATCTTAACGCCGACTCGCTCGACCTCTTCGAGGTCATCATGGCGAGGGAGCAGGAATTCGACGGCGAAATCAAAGACGACGAGGCCGAGAACATCCGCTCCGTCTCGGATGCCGTAACCTTCATCGAGGAACATCAGGGCTGACCGGCTTTCACCGGCGTCGCCCGCGATGCTCCGAAAAGCCATTTCCGACAATCGCCTGTCGGGCGGCTGATCCGTGGCTGAGTCGCGATCCCGGCCGATGCCGAACGCGATGGCGCCCAATCGAGACACAGTGACGCCAGGCGTAGGCGAGGATGTGGACGGCTCCCTTGGAAAGCCGTTCTAAAATCACTCTCGTCAGGCGTCGAAAGCATCGGAGTGGACTGCCATGTCCCGAGCCCTCAAAATTCCGAAACTCACCAACCCGCTGTCGCGGGCGCCGAAAGTCGACAGCCAACTCGAAGACGTCTTCGAGGAGATGACGCTGGCGGAGCATCTTGACGAGCTCCGCTCCCGCATCGTCAAAGTCTGCATCTCCGTCGGAGTCGCCTTCATCGCCGGCATATTTTTGGCGACGCCCATGCTGCGGCTGATCAAGCATACGGCCGATGTGCCCAGCTTCGACATGAACGAAGTGACGGAAGGGATCACGGACTTCTTCAAGACTGCGCTGTACATCGCCGTCGCATTCGCCTTGCCCGTCATCCTCTATCAGGCGTTCGCGTTCATCTCTCCCGGACTGACCCGGAAAGAGAAGCGGCTGATCTTCTCCTCCCTCCCGTTCGCGATTGTGCTTTTCTTCATGGGAGCCGCGTTCGCGTTTTTCGTCGCGATCCCGAAAGCCTTCCAATTTCTGTCGAGTTTCCACCGCGATCTCTTTGACTTCTCGCCGACGTTCGGAAGCGTGCTCAGCTTCTACATGCAGGTCACGATCGGCATGGGGCTTGCCTTCGAGCTTCCGATTTTCATGTATCTGCTCGCCCGCCTCGGCATGGTCGGCCCCACCCGATGGTCCAAATCGCGGCGCTACGCGGCGGTCATCGTGCTCATCGCGGCGGCCGTGATTACGCCGACCCCGGATCCCTTCAATATGATGATCGTGGCGATCCCGATCTACATCATTTTTGAAGTCGGCATCGTCTTCGCCCGCATCGGCTTCAGACGCCATGCAACGAACAGCCTGAGGGACGAGGCCGCTCCGGCGTAGTCGTCTTTTGACCCGGCGATTGGCGGAGGGCCCGGGACCGAATGGTCCGGGGCCCTCTCGGCGCATCGACCCAGAGCGACCGCCGCTCAGCTTTCGCCTATGGGGCCTGCGCCGTCCATCCGGTCTCGGTCTCGCCGGCGGGGTGCACCGAGACGGTCCGCTCGTTGCGGTATGTCACCATTCCCGCCCCGGCCCCCTTGATCTTGCGCACGTTCCGCCGCCGCGTCACGTCGACCTCGACGGACCCCGAAGCCCGTCCTGCACTGTAGTGGGCGGCGACCGCGGCGGCCCGCTCGATCGTGTCGGGATGCTCCTCGCCCGCGGCGTTGCGCCAGCGGACGAGCACGTGCGAACCCGGCACGCCGCGCGCGTGCAGCCACGTGTCGTTCGGCCCGCCGATGTCGAACGTGATGGCATCGTTCTCCGTGCCGCTGCGCCCCACGTAGATGGCGTTGCCGTGCGCGTCCCACATCGGACGCGTCCGTTTCGGCGGAGCCGACCGGCGCAGGGGGGGGCGTTTGGCGTTCTCCACGGACCCCGATCCGCGCTGATGCCGGTCCCACTCGACCGCCAGCGCCTCGATGTCGGCGAACGCGGTGGCCTGCCCGATCAGCGTCCGCAGCTGCTCCAGGTAGGTCAGCTCCAGCGTCGCCGAGGTCATCAGCGCCGGCAGATGCCCGTTGGCCCCCTGCGCCCTCCGGTACCGCTCGAAATAGGCTTGCGCGTTCTCCTTGGCCGACAATTCCGGGTCGAGCGGAATCGATTCCCCCTCGACCACGAGCGCGGTCTGCCGCGGCGCGATCGACCACAGGTTGGCGTAGATCGCCTCGCCCGAGGCGCGCCACCGCTCGACCTCGCGCGATTTCTCCATCTCATCCTTCAGCGCGCCGAGCGTGGTCGCGGAGCGCTTCTCCACGGAGGCGATCGACTCGATCAGACGGAGTCGGCGCTGCGCGTGCCTGACCGTCGCGTCGTTGTCGCGCTCGCCCTCCGCCGCTTCCGCCGCCGCCGAGATCGACGTCGCCTGCTCCTCGGCAAGCCGAGCCGCGAGATGGCCAAGCGGAATCGGCGCGTACGCTTCGACCCCTCCCTCGGCGTCCCTGTAGACCATCGGTCGCCACGCGCCGGTGAGCAGCGGCTCCAGCAGCCGCCGCGTCTCGCGCGCGATCAATGCGGCGGCCTGCGGCGTCACGTCGGCCGCGCGCGTCTCCACGGACCCCGTCGCGAGGAACGCGATCTCCTTCGCCATCTGCGGGCTGACTCCGGCCAGCGTCCGCGGCAGCGATCGGGCGAGGTTCTCGTTCGCGGGAGCCTTGCCGAGCAGGGACGCGCATTCGGTCGCGGTCAGTCGGCGCGGGTCGCTCTTCTGCGCCGCCGGCGGGTCGATGAAGCGCAGCTTGGGCGCGATCGGCCGGACGCGGCTCATCGTCGGCGAGACCCGCTTCACGCTCTCCATGATCCGTCCGTCGTCGTCGATCAGGATGATGTTGCTGTGTCGGCCCATGATCTCGATGGAGATCGTGACGAACGTCGCGTCCTCGATCCCGTCGAAATCCTCCTCTTCCTCCCGCTCCATCTCCGAAGCCGACGTCCCTACGGCGTCCTCGACCCTGTCAAACGGGGCGTTGTGGGGCTTCAGGCGCTTGGCTATACTCAGGCGGACGATACGCTCGAGCGGCGGCTGGTCGATGCCGAGCAGCATGCCTCCGCGCACGTACTTGCGGAGCAAAAGCAGAAACGGAGTCACGAGCTGGGCATCGAAGGCGGGCGGGCGGGCGGCGAGCAGCAGTCGCGGGTCATCGTTCTCGGCGCTCGCGACGAGGTGCCGCCGCCGGCCGCCGGCATAGATCTCCAGACCGATCGCGCGTTTCGAGAGGAGCCCGACCTGTTGTATCCGGCCGTCGAGCACCGTGTCCCGCAGCTCGTCCGCGACGGCGGCGATCGTCAGCACATCGAACATGGGATCGCCGCCTCCGTTCCGCGTCGCCGTTCGGCGCTCCTGTCCGGGACGGGCATCGCGCGGGACCCCGACGGGTCCGTCTCCCGCGGGCGACGCCGATGAGCACTCCGCACTCGACCCTGCTCGATCACGAAGACTCGGGCGACAGCTTCATCTCCGACCTGCGCGCCCGGCGCCGACCGCGGCTCTTTGTCATCTCCGGACCGTCCGGCGTGGGCAAGGACAGCATTATCGAGCATCGCCGGGTCCGTTTCCCGGAGATCCATTTCGCGGTGACCGCGACGACCCGCGCCCGGCGTCCGGGAGAGATCGACGGGGTCCACTACTACTTTCTGGACGACGAGACCTTCGCCGCGCGGGAGGCCCAGGCGGAATTCCTCGAATCGGCGTGGGTCTACCAATATCGCTACGGCGTTCCCCGCACCCCCGTCCGCCATGCCCTCGCCCGCGGCCAGGACGTGATCGTCAAAGTCGACGTCCAGGGCGCGGCGTCCATCCGCGCGCTCGCGCCCGACGCCTGCTTCATCTTCCTTGCGCCGGAGTCGATGACCGAACTCTTCCGCCGACTCAAATCGCGCAAGACCGACGACCCCGAGGCGTTGATGGAGCGGTTCAACGCGGCGAGCCGCGAACTGCTTCGCGCGCGCGAATTCGACTACCTCGTCTTCAACGAGACCGAGCAGCTGGACGGCGCGATCGGGCAGATCGAGTCCGTGATCCTCGCCGAGCGGCTGCGCGTCGATCAGGCCGAGAACGCGGTCTAGCCCTGCCGCTCGCGCAGCACGAGATCGTCGTCGTCGTCCTCGCTCTCCGGATCCCGAAGCGTGCTCTTGTCCTGCACCCGGTCCACGAACAGGATCCCGTCGAGGTGGTCGACCTCGTGCTGGATCACCCGCGCGAAGAAGTCGTGGGCCTTCAGCCGGATCGGCCGGTTGTCCAGATCCATCGCCTTGACGGTGATCATCGTCGAGCGCGGCACGTCGCCGATCCAATCCGGAATGCTCAGACACCCCTCGGTCGCCACCTCTCTGCCCGCCTGCTTGATGATCTCCGGATTGACCAGGGTCAGGCGGATGTCCGGCTCGTCCTCGCCCATGTAGCTGCCGGGGACGTAGACGACGACGATCCGCCGCATCACCCCGATCTGCGGCCCCGCCAGCCCGACGCCGGGAGCCTTGTCCATCGTCTCGTGCATGTCGGCGGCGAGACGGCGCAGGCCGTCGTCCACCGATCTGATCCTGATCGCCTTCTGGCGAAGCCGCGGATCCCCCTCAACCAAGATATCGAGCGTCGCCATCGCGCTGTGAAACTCCATCGCCGTCGTCCGGTGCGCCTATTATCCGCATCGTCCAGTATCGCGCACCGGACTCGCCCCGCTCAACAAACCGCCCCTGGGTAACGCCCGGCGCTCTGTGCGAGCCCCATCGGCAACTGTGTCGGCGACGACGCGGCGCCCCACCCCCGTCATTCCGAGCAATCATGCCCGGTCGGGCGCCACCGAAGCAGGAAAGAGCCCCTCTCCCGGTGCGCGGGAGAGGGGTTGGGGTGAGGGGTTTTCGAGACCATCCCGCCCACGTTCACGGCAGCGGAGCCCGCAGGCGGAGTCGAGGAATCTCTACGAGCGCAGCGAGAACCGTCGTCGTGGGTCCGGAGGGACCCTGACGAACGCACGGGCCACTCAAAGCATGCTCTGCGGATCGATGTCGACCACCCAAGCCGGGTGCGTCGGCATTCCGTCCAGCAGCGCGTCGAAATCGGCGGGCATCGCCCGGAGCACGATCTGCCACTGGTATTTACCGCGGACCCTGCTCGCGAACGCGGGGGTCGGCCCGAGCAGGTCGATCGCGACTCCGGTCTGGCGGGCGTGGCGCGCCAGCAGCCTCGCCATGTCGTCGCTGGCCTGGCGGCAGACCTCCTCGT
Source organism: Thermomicrobiales bacterium (assembly GCA_050997095.1). Lineage (GTDB taxonomy): Bacteria > Chloroflexota > Chloroflexia > Thermomicrobiales > UBA6265 > JBPCRG01. Next base: position 5,079 of record JBPCRG010000705.1, read on the forward strand.
CCTGATGCCGGAAGAGATGGCGGGAGAGTCGGCTGAAGGGCGGGTAGCGGTGGGTCTTCCGGAACGCGATCTCCTCGTCGTAGAAGGCGCGGTAGTCGTGCCGCGACGCCGACCGGATCGCGTAGTGATCCGGGGAGTACGTCTGGACCACCACCCGGCCGCCCTCGGCCCGCCTGCCCGCCCGGCCCGCCACCTGGGTCAAGAGCTGGAACGTGCGCTCGGTCGAGCGGAAATCCGGAAGATGCAGCAGGGTGTCCGCCTGGACCACGCCGACCGCCGTCACCATCGGCAGATCCAGCCCCTTCGCGATCATCTGGGTGCCGACCACGATGTCGACCTCGCGCCGCTCGACCCGACGCAGCAGCCGCTCGTGCCCGCCTTCCCGCGCGACCGCGTCCTGATCCCAGCGCATGACCCTCGCCGCCGGGAAGAGGCGGCGGACTTCGTCCTCGACCCGCTGGGTGCCCATGCCGAAGTAGTTCAGCGGCCCGGCGCACCGCGCGCACTGGCGGCTCGGCATCTCCCGATAGTTGCAGCGGTGGCAGAGCAGCCGCCCGCGATCCTGATGGTAGACGAGCGGAATGTCGCAATGCGGGCAGGTGATCGACGCGCCGCACGACCGGCAGAGCACGATCGTGGCCGTGCCCCGCCGGTTCAGCAGCAGCATGCCCTGCTCCCCCGCGGCGAGCGTCCGGGACATCAACTCCTGCAGCTGCTCGGAAAGGATCGTGGCGCTGCCCCGGTGCAGTTCGTGGCGCATGTCGACCACGTGCACGTCCGGCAGGTCGATCGAGACCGCGTGCCCTCCGCCGTCGGCCGAAGGCCCTCCCACCCGCCGCAGCAGCTCCAGCCGCTCCATGCTGCCGCTCTCCGACCGCCAGAACGACTCCACCGCCGGCGTCGCGCTGCCCAGCAGCAGCGTGGCCCCGGTCTGGCCGCCGATCCGCTCGGCAAGCGTGCGCGCGTGGTAGCGCGGGTCCGCCTCCTGCTTGTACGAGCCCTCGTGCTCCTCGTCCAGCACGATCAAGCCGAGGTTGCTCAGCGGCGCGAAGAGCGCCGACCGCGGCCCGACGACCACGGGGAACGCGCCCGCCGCGACCGCCTTCCACGTCTGATGCCGCTCGCCGTCGCGCAGCGCCGAGTGCAGCACCGCCACCTGCTCCGGGAAGCGCGCCTCGAACCGGCGCACCACCTGGCTGGCGAGCGCGATCTCCGGAACCAGGATGATCACCGACCGCCCGTGGCGCAGGCACCAGGCGGCGGCGCGCAGGTAGATCTCGGTCTTGCCGCTGCCGGTCACCCCGTGCAGCAGGAACGGCGTCGTCTCGCGGTTCACGAGCGCCCGCTCGACCCGGCTCCAGACCGCCGCCTGCTCGCCCGTCAGCATCAGGGCCGACCCCTGCGGGCGATCGCGGACCTGCCGCTCCGGCAGCGCCCGCTCTTCGACGAATCCCTTGCGCGACAGCGCGACGATCGTCGTCCGGTCGACGCCCGCGCCCGCCAGCACCTCCGAGACGGGCACGTCGCCATCCCACCCGTCGGGCGCGAGCCGTGCCCGTTGCCGGAGATACTCCAGCACCGCGCGTTGCCGCGGCGCCTTGCCGACCTCGATCTCGGCGCCGGGCAGCAGGCGGACGAAGCGCCGCAGCCGGGGCGAAGGGGACTGGTCGACGACGCGGACGACCCGCTCCAGCAGCCCCCGCGCCTCCAGCTTCGCCGCGACCGAGACCAGACTGGTTCCCAGCTTCTTCCGCGCCGCGTCGAGCGTCGTCTCCTCACCCGCGGCCAAAAGGTCCAGCAGGCGTCGTTGCGCCGGGGTGACGTCGTCCGGAAACGGTGAATCCGGATCGGCCAGCCGAAGATACTCGACGGCGCGGTGCGACACTCCCGGCGGGAAGAACGGCGACGCCGCCGCGAAGAGCGACGACGCGGTCTCGCGCGCCAGCCAGCGCGCGATCTCCAATTGCTCCGCGGAGAGGCAGAACGAGGGTTCGACCGTCGAGATCAGCGGCCGCAGCTCGAAGTCGCTCCCCCCCCGGTCGAGATCGAGCACGACGCCGAGGACACGCTGCTTCCGAAGCGGAACCCACACCAGCTGACCGGGCCGCAGCCGCGCGAAGAGCGGCTCGTCGACCGAGTAGCTCAGACCTCCCTCGGCGTCGCCGAACGAGGTGTCGACTGCCACCCGCGCGATGCCGTCACCATCCGAGTCGCCTGTGCGGAAGCCAATGTCTTCGTCGCTCATCAGGTTCAGCTTAATGCGTTGGCGCAATGTCGAACAGGTGTGCGGATTGGGCACATGGCCGCGCCTGCCCGTTGCCCCGGGTTCGGCGCGACCCTATACTCAGGAGCGAGACTCTTCAGCATTCCGCACGATAGGCGCAAGGAGCGATCCATGGTCCAGGCCCCGGTCCGCACCACGATCATGAGTGAATTCGAAGAGCGGTTCGACAGCTCCAAGCGGATGTACGAGCGCGCCAAAGGCGTGATTGCGGGCGGGGTCGCGCACGACGGACGCCATCAGAAGCCCTTCCCGCTCTACGTGCACCGCGCCCAGGGCGCCCACAAATGGGACATCGACGACCATCGCTTCATCGACTACGCGATCGGGCATGGCTCGCTCATCCTCGGCCACAACGACCCGGACGTCACCGCCGCCGTCGGCGCCCAGCTCGAGCTCGGCACGCACTACGGCGCGGGGCACGAGACGGAGATCCGCTGGGCCGAACAGATCCGCGCGATCCTCCCCTCCGCCGAGCGGGTCCGCTTCACCTCGTCCGGGACCGAGGCGAACATCCTCGCGATGCGCCTCGCCCGAGTCTTCACCGGCAGGAACACCGTGCTCAAATTCGAGGGGCACTTCCACGGCTGGAGCGACTACGTGGTCAAGGGCGAAAAGCCGCCCTTCGAGAACGCCGGCGTCCCCGGCGTCCCCGACGACGTGTTGCGGACCGTCGCGGTGCTGCCGTCCGACGACGTCGGAGCCGTCGAGGAGCGCCTGATGCAGGGCGACGTCGCCGCGATCCTGATCGAGCCGAGCGGCGCCTCCTGGGCGATGATCCCGATCGCCGAGACCTTTCTCGCCAAACTCCGTGATCTCGCCACCGCCTACGGCGCGGTGCTGATCTTCGACGAGGTCATCACCGGCTTCCGCTGGGCTCCCGGCGGCGCCCAGCAGCGCTTCGGCGTCACGCCGGACATGACGACTCTGGCCAAGATCGTCGCCGGCGGTTTGCCCGGCGGCGCCGTCACCGGCCGGGCCGACATCATGGAGCACCTGGTCTTCCGCGATGAGCCCGGCTGGAACGCGACCAAGAAGATCATCCACCCCGGCACCTACAACGCCAACCCGCTCTCCGCCGCGGCCGGTCTCGCCTGCCTGCAGAAATGCGCCGATCCCGTGATCCAGACGCGCTGCGACGAGTCGGCCGCCCGACTCCGGATCGGCCTCAACACGGTGATGGAGAACCACGGCATCCCTGGCTGCGCGTGGGGCGAAAGCTCGGTCTTCCACATCGTCGTCGGCGAGCACGTCGGCAACCGGACCGCCGGCGATCTGCGCAGCCCCGAAGGGATCTCGCCCGCCGTGCTCAAGGCCAGCGGCAAAGCGGGCCTGGCCGGCCCCTTCGGCGCGGCGATGGCCTTGGAGGGCATCGACCTGTTCAACGGCGGCGGCCTGCTCAGCGTCGCCCACACCGATGCAGACGTCGACGTCACCGTCGAGGCCTTCGAACGCGCCCTCCTCCGCCTCCGCCTCGAAGGCATGGTTGCCTAGCGGTCTGCGCACGTTCAATCGGCATCGTTGCCGGCGGCGACCCGAGACGCCCCTTATCCGTCATTCCGAGCGCAGGCGGAGTCGAGGAATCTCTTCGAGCGGAGCGAAAACCGTCGTCGGTCTCAGCCCTGGAACAGCTTCGTCGGCGTAGCCCCGAATTGAAATCCGGGGCGCTCCATCTCGATGGCATTCACCTGCGTCGCGACGCCGCCACCTTCCCAAACCGCTTTCAGCCGAGCATAGTCCTCCTCGGTGTCCACATCGGGCGGCACATACCGATCGGGAAAATCGACGAACTCGACCCAGTCGCGATGTCGCTTGACGACCGACCGCGCCCCCTCATCCCCGGTCACCGCCAGGAGTTCCGACCGCAATGCCGAGTCGATCAGGACAGGATTGCCCGGCCGGCCCCTGTACCGCGCCAGCACGATTCGCGCGCCCGACGCCGAGTGACGCCCGATCACCGCCTCCAGCACATCGCTCCCGACGGTCGGCTGGTCCCCGAGCATGAACAGCGCCGCGTCCGCAGCCGACGACATCGCCGAGACCCCCGCGAACAGCGAGGTGCTTTGACCCGCCGCGAAATCGGCGTTGACGACCGTCCGCTGCCCCATGTCGCCAACCTCAGTCGCAATCCGGTCAGCGTCCGCGCCCAACACGACGATGACCTCGACGACGTCGGCCGCGAGGGCCTGGCGGATGACATGGCGCAGCAGCGGTTCGCCGCCCAACTCAAGCAGCTGCTTCGGTCTGCCGAGGCGCGACGAGCGCCCGGCGGCCAGAACGATGCACGAGACGCCGGAGGAAGTCATGCCTTTTGGCCAATGTGGGCGCCGCCTAGCCTCCTCAAAAACGTCGCGATCCTACCCGTCCCCACGGATCTTCCCGGTGGCCGTCGTCAACGCGCCGCCGTTCCGGCCGTGCTGGACGGCGATGATCTCGGCGAGGATGCTGATCGCCATCTCCTCAGGGGTGTCGGCGCCGATGTCCAGACCGATCGGACCGCGGATCCGGCCGATCCGCTCCGGAGCGACCCCGGCTGCGATCAGCCGCTCCCGCCGATCCACGTTCGTCTTGCGGCTGCCGACCGCGCCGATGTACCGCGCATCCGTCGCCAGCGCGCCAAGGAGCGCGGGCTCGTCGAATTTCGGGTCATGGGTCAGGATCGCGATGTACGTGTTCCGCTCGATCGGGATCTCAAGCAGGGCTTCGTCCGGCCACGCCCGCACGATCTGGTCGGCCTCCGGAAAGCGTTCGCTCGTCGCCAACGGGGCGCGGGCATCCGTCACGACCACCCGGAAGCCCAGCTGCTTCGCGAACCGGGAAAGCGCCTGCGCGACATGCACGGCCCCGAAGATCAGCAGCGTCGGCGCCGGCATGTGCACATCGACGAAGAGGTCGAGCATCGTGCCGTCGCTGGGATGGGCGACCGTCCGGGTCTCCGAGCGCTCGGCGCGCAGAAGCTCCCGGCCGACATCCACCGCAGTCGAGTCCAGCGCCGGATCGCCGAGCGACCCGAGGACCGCGTCGTCCGAGAGCAGCATCTTCGCGCCGACCGGCGTGCCCGCGATCACAGTGATCATCGCCGCCGGAGTTCGGTCGGCGATCGCCCGCGTCAGCTCATCGTGCAGGTTCGCCGCCTTCGTCGCGGTCATCGGCCCGGCGCGGCCGGGTCGACCGCCTCGACGAAGACCTCGATCGTGCCGCCGCAGGCCAGCCCGACGTCCCATGCCATCTCGTCGGTGATGCCGTAGCGGAGCAGCTTCGGGGCGCCGGTCTTCAGCACATCCTGCGCCTCCGCGAAGACCGCCGTCTCCACGCAGCCGCCGCTCACCGAGCCCGCCATCTCCCCCCCGGCGGAGACGGCCATCGTCGCCCCCACCGGCCGCGGTGCCGAGCCCTCGACCTTGACGACGGTCGCGATCGCGAACCGCTCGCCCGCGTTTCTCCATTTGTCGATTTCAGGAAGCATATCGGCCACGGCTGCCACTCCTTGGTTGCGGTTTGCCCGCCACCCGGGGACCGACGTCGATCATCAACTCGCCGCGCGCGCCGATCTTCGGCTTGCCCGGCAGTTTGTCCGGCGTCGATCCGATGATCGAACTCTGCCTGCGCACCGGCGCCTGATCCTCGACCTCGCCGAGCAGCCGCGCCAGCGCCTCCAGACTCTTGAGATTGTGGATCGGCAGGAACGCGTCCACGTAGGGCAGCGCCGCCCGGATCCCCTGCGTCAGTGGCTGGTATCCCGGCGCGCCGAGGAGGGGATTGAGCCAGATCAGCCGTCGGCACGACCTCTGGAGCCGCGCCATCTCCTGCGAGAGCAACTGCGGATCGCCCCGGTCCCAGCCGTCGGAGATCATCACGACGGTCGCGCCAGAGCGAAGCACCCGCCGACTCCATTTGAAGTTGAACGTCTTGATCGAGTCGCCGATCCGGGTTCCGCCCGACCAGTCGTCCACCGACTTCACGACCTGCTCGATCGCCGAGCCGAAGTCGCGCTTGCGCAGTTCGCGGGTGATACGCGTCAACCGGGTCCCGAAGACGAAGACCTCGACCGAATCAAGCCCATGCTCCAGCGCGTGGACGAACTGGAGCAGAAGCCGCGCGTAGCGGTCCATCGACCCGGAGATGTCGCAGATCAGCACGAGTGGCCGCATCCGCTCCTTGCGGCGGCGGCGGCGCAGTTCGATCGGCACGCCCTGGTTGCGCAGGCTGCGGCGCAAGGTCGCCCGGTAGTCGATGAACGGGCCGTTGTTCGCCCGCTCCCGCCGCCGCGTCACCCGCGTGCCGAGCCGCCAATTCATCTGCTTGATGATCCGCCGCGCCTCCGCGATCTCGTCGGGCGAGTACTGGGAGAAGTCCTTCTTCCGGAGAACCTCCCGCGCGCTGAAGACGAGCACATCCTTGGGCAGCGACTCGACATCCTCGCCCTGCCCCCCGTCGTCGTCGCCGGTGTCTTCGACGGCGAGGATTGCGCGCTCCTTCGCGCTCTTGCCGTCGCCCGAGTCCCCGTCGCTCTGCTTCTCGCGACGGTCGGTCGGCTCGGAACCCGGCGGCGGGGGCATGTTCAGCTCGTTCGGATCGACCTCGGCCTCGACGGGCGCCAGCGGATTGTTCACCCGGCTCCAGAAGCGCGCGAATTCCGAGTCGAAGGTCGGGATCTGCTCCGGAGAGGTCAGCATCGTCGTCCGCGCGGCGTGGTAGAAGTCGTTGCGGATGCGCGCGTCGATCTCGCCGACCGCCGCGACGAAGCTCATGATCTGCCCGCTGCCCAGCTTCAATCCGGCGGAGCGCAGATCGCGCCCGAAGGTGAGCAGGTTCGACGTCAGCCGCTCCGCGGTCACGTCGCCCGGATGCGCGCCGGACTTAACCCGCTGTTGCACGGGCCGCTCGGGTGACGAGGGAGTTCGCGACGTCGCCGCGCACGCGGTCGACATCCTCCTGGTACTTCAGAAAGACGCCCAGCGTGTCGTCGACCGACTCCGGATTGAGGTCCGTGGTGCCCAACGCCAGCAGCGAATGCGCCCAGTCCAGCGTCTCCGCCATCCCCGGCGGCTTGAAGAGGTCGACCTCGCGCAGCCCCTGCGTGAACCCGCAGATCTGCAGCCGCAGCTTCTCGCTCGATTCCGGGACCTTCACCGAGAGGATCCTGTATTCCTTGTTGAACGTCGGGAAATCGATCCAATGGTAGAGGCAGCGCCGCTTCAAAGCGTCATGGATCTCGCGCGTCCGGTTCGAGGTCAGGATCACGATCGGCACGTGCTCCGCCCGGATCGTGCCCAGCTCGGGCAC